>BEIM01000084.1 GCA_002898995.1 bacterium HR36 | reverse complement strand
GGCACCTTTCTCGAACTCAAGGGGGAGAATCCGTTTCGTTGCCAGGCTTATCACAACGCGGCACGGGCCATCGCCCAATTGGAAGGGGATCTTGGCGAATGGGTCGAGCAAAATCGTCTTACCGAAATTAAGGGTATTGGCAAAGACCTAGCGCAAAAAATCGAGACGCTCTATAAGACCGGCCACCTGGAGCAATATGAAGAACTCAAGCGTGAATTGCCGGCGGGACTGTTAGAGTTATTGCGTATCCCGGGCATGGGGCCGAAGAAAGCCAAGGCGCTGTACGACCAGCTGGGCATAGACTCGCTGGAGAAACTCAAACGCGCCTGTGAAGAAGGCCGGGTCGCCAAACTCCGCGGCTTTGGTGACAAGACGCAGCAAAAAATTTTGGAAGGCCTCGCT
This sequence comes from bacterium HR36, assembly GCA_002898995.1. Taxonomy (GTDB): domain Bacteria; phylum Planctomycetota; class Planctomycetia; order Gemmatales; family HRBIN36; genus HRBIN36. The sequence continues at coordinate 10,068 of BEIM01000084.1, read as the reverse complement.
TTCCTCGACAAAGCCGGGAGGCGAGTTCTCCTAGCCGAGGCGGAGTATTTGGCCGAACGCATTTGTGCGGAGTTACGTAAGCTCAAAGAGGTGATTCGTCTGGAGGCGTGTGGCTCGCTGCGGCGACGCAAGGAAACCGTGGGCGATCTGGACATCCTGGTCAGCTCAAAAAAGCCCGAGGCGGTTATGGAGAAATTTGTTAGTCTGCCGGAAGTCATGCAGGTCACCGCACGTGGCGAAACCAAGTCGAGTGTCGTTTTGGAAAATGGCCTGAATTGTGACCTGCGTGTGGTCAGCGACGAACAATTCCCATTTGCCCTGCACTATTTTACCGGCAGTAAAGAACATAATATCGCCATGCGCGCGCGGGCCCAGCAGTTCGGCCTCAAGCTGAACGAATACGGTTTAGAAGGCGAGAAAAAATCTATTCGCGCCAAGGACGAAACGGATATCTTCCATGCACTCAAACTCGATTACATTCCGCCGGAATTGCGAGAAAATACGGGGGAAATTGAGGCTGCGGCCGAGCATCGCTTGCCCAAACTGGTGGAGTGGGAAGAGTTGCACGGCACCTTTCATTGCCACACGGACTGGAGCGATGGACGAAACACTTTAGAGGAAATGGCCGAAGCCGCACGGGCACTCGGCTGGCAGTTTCTGGGCATAGGCGATCACTCACAATCTCTCGGTGTCGCGCGGGGGCTGGATGTGGAACGGGTTCGCCAGCAGCACGCGGAAATCGATCGCCTCAACAAAAAGTGGAAGGATTTTCGCCTCCTCAAGGGTACCGAATGCGATATCCTGCCCGATGGCCGACTGGATTATCCTGACGAGGTCCTGGACTTGTTCGACTACGTCGTGGTGAGCGTGCACAGCCATTTCAAAATGAGCCGCGAGGAAATGACCGAACGCATCCTTCGCGCTATACGCCATCCGAAAGTGACTATGCTGGGCCATGCTACGGGGCGGCTGTTACTCCGCCGCGATGGCTACCCTGTGGATTTAGACCGTATTCTCAAAGCCGCTGCAGAACACCAGGTGATGATCGAAATCAATGGCCAGCCAGACCGGATGGAACTCGATTGGGTCCACGTAAAACACGCCAAGTCTTTGGGCGTGATGCTGGTGCTCAACCCCGATGCTCATAGTACCGCGGAACTGAAATATGTCCGCTACGCCCTTGATGTGGCACGCCGTGGCTGGCTCGAAAAGGCCGATGTCCTCAATACACGCACGTTGTCGCAGGTGCTTTCTCTTTTGGAGAAACGCCGTCCCAGGTCGAGACGCTAATTAATCTTTCCTGCTTTTCTTTCGTCATAGTAGCAGATGGCCACCAAACTGTGCAGTGGCAATTTTTCCGCTGTGAGCCCGTTCACCCCGATGAAGGAGGACGAACATGCAACGCTGGATAATCGGCGGCGCACTCATGCTGGCCTGCGGCGCAGGCTGGGCAATTTGGCAATGGTCGAACTGGTCGTCGCCCTCAGCCCGGGCACAGAATCCCGCTGCTGCTGCCGCTGCGGCGGCGCAGTTGAAGGAGCCGGCGGTGCCTTTGCCGCTTACGCGCGTTACCCTCTTTAGTGCGGGCGTCGGCCACTTTATTCGGGAAGGCGAGGTCGAAGGTACCGCCCGCGCCGATTTCACCTTCCGCCCCGAACATATCAACGATGTCCTCAAAAGCTTAGTCGCTAACGATCTCGGCGGTGGCACGGTAACCACCGTAACTTATGACAGTCAAGACCCCGTCGAAAAGACCTTGAAAAGCTTCGCCATCAACCTGCACGGCAACCCGAGTTTAGGGAATATTCTCATTCAGGCTCGCGGGGAGCGGGTGGAAGTGGTACTGCAACAAACGGCAGTTACTCAGCCAGGGACACTAACTGGGGCGATTTTAGGAGTGGAAAAGCAAAAGCAACCCGCGGGCAACACGGCGATAGAAGTCGAGGTGCTCAACTTATGGTGTGCGGAAGGAGTGCGGTCGGTCAAGTTAGGCGATATTCAACGCATTCGTTTTCTCAATCCCATCATCGAATCGGAATTTCGCCGGGCACTGGAAACCTTAGCCTACGCTCATGATACGCAGAAAAAGACGGTGTCGGTGATATTTAGTGGCGAGGGGAAGCGAGCGGTGCGGGTGAGTTATCTCCAGGAAAATCCGATTTGGAAGATGAGCTATCGCTTAGTGTTGCAAAAAGAAGGCAAGGCATATTTACAAGGATGGGCGGTGGTAGAAAATCAGACGGATGAGGATTGGCAGAATGTGCGGGTGAGCTTGATAAGTGGTCGGCCGATATCGTTCCTCATGGACTTATATCAGCCGTTATATGTTCCGCGGCCGGTGGTGGACTTAGATCTGTTCGCGAATCTCCGACCGGTGACTTATAGTGGGGCGCTGCAGCAGGCAGGGCAGGCTGGTTTCTTTGGTGCGGGTGGGGCAGCGCCTCCCGGTAATCAGGCGTTACGTGGCGTCCAAACTCGCCTCGAACAAGCGGAAGCTCGCCGCAACGCTCTTGCCGAGGCCGACGCCGCGAAACGCGATAAGAGCGCTCGCGAAGCCGAGGCTGCTAACTTTTTACAGATGAACTTTTCCCGCGGAGTCGAATCGGTGGCGACCGCTCAGGATTTGGGCGATTTCTTCGAATATAGTATCGAACATGGCGTTACTCTGCCTCGGCAAAAGTCCGCTCTGTTGCCCGTGATCACGAGTAACATCGCAGGGCGGCGGGTGAGTATCTATAATGAACGGGTGCAAGCTAAGCATCCGTTGTTAGGTTTTTATCTCAAGAACAGCAGCGGGTTACACCTCATGCAAGGGCCGATTACGGTGTTCGACGGCGCCACTTATGCGGGCGACGCGAAAATCAGCGATATCCAACGAGGGGAGGAACGCCTGCTGAGTTATGCCGTAGATTTAGGCACGGAAGTGGAACCGCAGGCGAAACGCCAGCCTGACCGCTTAGTGGCGGTGCGGGTGCAGCGGGGGGTCCTGTATGCAACGAATAAGGTGCGCGAGGAAAAGACTTATATAATCCGCAACCGGGCAGAGCAGGATCGGGCAGTGATTGTCGAGCATCCGTATCGGGGTCCTGATTTCAAGTTAGTAGCCCCGGAAAAACCTTTAGAGCGGGCGCGGGATGTCTATCGTTTTGAGGTGGCCGTGCCGAAAGGCGAAACGAAGAAGTTAGAGGTAATCGAGGAGCGGGATATCGTGAGCACGGTAGCTCTGTCGAACGCGGACGAGCAAACCATTCGCATTTTCCTGCAAAGTCCGATCACCAGTCAGAAAGTGAAAGATGCGCTGGGGCAGGTAGTGCAGATGAAGCATCGGTTAGCGCAACTGCAACAGGAACTGAATCAAGTGCAGGCGGAGTTGAAGATCCTAGTGGATGATCAAGGGCGGCTGCGGGCGAACATGCAGGCATTGCCCCCGAGCAGCGAGACTTATAAGCGATACCTCAAGAAACTCGATGAACAGGAGCCGCTAATTGAGAAATATCAAGACCGTGTCAAGGCCTTGCAACAAGACATCCTCAAACAGCGCCAGTCGCTGGAAAACTACTTGGTAAGCTTGAATTTGGACTAAGCAGCCCTAGCCAGGATAACGGCTGAAGATAGGTAACGCGGCCGATCTGGCTGCTGGGCAACGCATTCAGGGCGCGCCGGCAAGGTGCGCCTATTTTGTTTGACGCAGGCACCGCTGGGGTTACGTCCTTGGGAATATGGCGTGACGGTCGTAATGCTCAAAGGAACGCTGTCGTGCAGTGTAAAGGCATCTTCGGGCTATGCTGAGAACGTCAATTGTGATATAAACCCTTCGATGGAAGCAGGAGGCTTGGAAGATTGTGGGATACTGCCGTGAGTTGGCAAATTCGGCCCTTTCGCAATAGCGACCCGCCGCAGCTGATACGCTTATGGAACGCGGCCCTGACTGGCCGCGGTGCTGCCATTCTGCCGAATGCGAATTGCCTGGAGTTGGCGGTGCTGGGCAAACCTTATTTCGAGCCGGCGGGTTTGCTGGTGGCGGAGGCGGAAGGGCAGGTAGTCGGCTGGGTGCATGCGGGTTTCGGACCAGAAGCAAGTGGCCAGCGCCTGAGCCGCGAACGGGGTGTTATCTGTGTGCTGTTGGTGCATCCGCAATGGCGCGGGCAAGGGCTGGGGAGCGAGTTGCTTCGCCGCGCGGAACGTTACTTGCGCGAGCAAGGCGTAGCGGAGATCTACGTCGGCTGCCACCGCCCGTTGTGCCCGTTTTATTGGGGGCTATATGGCGGCAGCGAGCCGAGCGGCGTGCTCGAGTCGGACAAGGAGGCCAGGCCCTTCTTGGAAAAGCGCGGCTACCGCGTTGTGGCCACGCATGTGGTGTACCAGCGTGTGTTGGATGGCGGGCCATATCAGACGGCTGGCGCAGCGGCAGCCTGGAAGGCGAAATGCCGGTTTCAAGTGCTGCCGCGCCCGGTGCAAAAGAACTGGTTTGAAGCCTGCGTGACGTCACCGCTAGAAATGCTGCGGTTCCAGCTGGTAGAGGAAGAGCGTGTGTTGGCTTGGGTGGACATGTGGGAGATGGAATTGTTTGGCTGGCGCTGGAAGCAACCTACCGTCGGTTTGCTCGACCTGCAGGTGTCCGAGCTATATGCGGAGCAGGGATTGGAGGAATTGTTGCTGGCACAGAGCTTACAATATCTTGATGAGCAATACTACACGCTGGTGGAAATGCACGTGCCGGAACAGGTGCAAGCTTTGAGGAAGTGCCTGCGCGATTTGGGATTTGAAATGGTGGATCGCGGCTTTGTGTATCGGTGTGTCGGCAGCCCAGGCAATCCCTGAGTGAAGCATCGCCCTGACGGAGTGAACCATGCCAGAGCAGCAGGTGGAACGGGACGAAGGTTTTTGTAGCATCGAGGAAGCGCTAGCGGAATTGCGGGCTGGCCGCATGATTGTGCTCGTGGATGATGAGTTCCGCGAGAACGAGGGCGATCTGGTTTTGGCTGCGGAGAAGGTGACGCCCGAGGCAATCAACTTTATGCTCCGCGAGGCCCGCGGCTTGCTCTGCCTGGCGATGTCGGCGGAGATTTGCGATCGGCTAGATTTGGCCCTGCAGGCGCCCCACGCGAACCCCATGGGTACCGCCTTCACCGTTTCGTTCGATGCCCGCCGCGGTATCGCCACGGGTACCTCGGCGTATGATCGTGCCAGAACCATTCAAGTGGCCATTGATCCGAAAAGTCAGCCCTCTGATTTGGTGCGTCCTGGACACGTCCATGGTCTGCGGGCCCATCCTGGGGGAGTGCTCGTACGGGCCGGACACACCGAAGGCAGTGTGGACTTGTGCCGCTTGGCGGGTTTGCGAGAAGCGGCGGTCATTTGCGAAATTTTGCGGCCTGATGGTCACATGGCCCGCGTGCCTGAACTGCGGGAGTTTTGTCGGCAGCACGGCCTGAAGATGTGTACCATCGAGGAGATCATCAAGTACCGCCGCCAGCGCGAAAAACTCGTCAAACGCGAACTGAGCCTGACCCTGCCGACGGAGTTTGGCGAATTCCGCTTATTTGCTTACACTTCCGTTGTCGACCCCGAGCCGCATATTGCGCTGTGTATGGGCGGCATCGGTGATGACAGTAGCGGAGTTGTACCGGTTCAGCAAGAGCCAGTGCTGGTTCGCATCCATTCTCAGTGTCTGACTGGCGATATCTTCCACAGTCAGCTGTGCGATTGCGGCGCCCAGCTGCAACAGGCTATGCGGCAAATCGCCGACGCAGGCAAAGGATGCCTGCTCTACATGCGCCAGGAGGGTCGCGGCATCGGCTTGCTCCCCAAGCTCCACGCGTACCGCCTGCAACAGGAAAAACGCCTCGATACCGTGGAAGCCAACCGGGAGCTTGGCTATGCCCCCGATTTGCGGCACTACGGCATCGGCGCACAAATCCTTTACGATTTAGGCATTCGCCAAATCCGGCTCCTGACCAACAACCCGAAAAAAGTCGTCGGCCTGGATGGCTATGGCCTGAAAATTGTCGAGCGTGTTCCCATCCTGGTGCCCCCCAACGAACAAAACCGCGACTATCTCCGCGCCAAGAAAACCAAACTCGGCCATCTGCTCGAACAAATCGTTAGCTGAGCCGCTGCCCCTGCAGTTTACCTGCGGCGGAAATTGGCTTTTCGGTTGCGGTAATCTCTGGCCTGGTCGCTACAATGCTGCAAAGGAGTATCCGCTTGCCGGAGAGACTACACCCATGACCCAACCCTTCATCCACCTGCATTGCCACAGCCATTATAGTTTGCTCGATGGTGCCAGCCGTATTCCCGAACTTGTCGCCCGCGTCAAGGCTTTGGGCATGAACGCTTTGGCCTTGACCGACCATGGCAATCTCTATGGCGCTATCGAGCTTTATCAGCATTGTCTCGCTCACGGTATCAAACCGATCATTGGCTACGAAGCTTATGTCGCTCCTGGCAGCCGCCACGACCGCGATACCCGCGGAACTAGTGAGGCGGGTTACCATCTCACCCTCCTCGCTTATAACGAACAAGGCTTTCGCAATCTTATTCGCCTCTCCTCCTTGGCATTTCTCGAGGGATTTTACTATCGCCCCCGCATTGATAAGGAGTTGCTGGAACGGTATAATCAAGGGCTCATCTGTCTTAGTGGCTGCGCCTCCAGCGAGTTTAGTACCTTGATCTTGCAAGACCGGCTAGAGGATGCCATCGAATTAGCCCGATGGTTTGCGCGCGTGTTCGCCCCGGACCGGTTTTATATAGAGATCCAAAATAACGGCCTGGATATTCAACGACGCTGTCTGGAAGGAGCAGTTGAAATAGCCAAGCGCCTGAGCCTTCCCTTAGTCGCTACTGCGGATGCGCATTACCTCACCCAAGAAGATGCGGAAGCGCACGACATTTTACTATGCATCAACACGGGTAAGCAACGCCAGGACGTTAATCGCCTGCGTTACGGCAGCGATTTGTTCTATGTGCGCTCGCCGGAGGAAATGTATGATGCATTTCCCGGCTATCACGATGCGGTGGCCCGCAGCCAAGCCATCGCCAATCGCTGTTTATTAGAACTGGATTTCACTAAGCGTCATTATCCAGCCTTCCAGCCGCCTAGCGGTCTTAGCCCCGAACAATATCTACGCCAACTGTGCGAGGAAGGGCTGAAAAAGCGCTATGGCAATCCCCCGCCCGTCCAGGCGCGCGACCGTTTGGAGCACGAATTAGATATCATTTGCCGACTCGGCTTCGCGGGCTATTTTCTAATCGTGCATGATTTCGTACGCTTTGCGCGGGAACGGGGCATTCCCTACGGCGCCCGTGGTTCAGCCTGCGGTGCCCTGGTGAGTTATGTCCTGAACCTTAGCCACGTCGATCCCCTGGAATATGACTTGCTTTTCGAGCGGTTCCTAGACCCTAAACGCGCAGAAGCCCCCGATATAGATATTGATTTCTGCCAGCAACGGCGGGAAGAAGTGCTGGAGTATGTACGGCAGCGCTACGGTGCAGATAGCGTGGCCCAGATCGGGACGTTTGGTACATTAGCGGCTCGTGCCGCCGTACGCGATGTGGGCCGGGCATTAGGATTACCACGCACTCGCATTGATCAGCTCGCTCGCCTTATTCCACGCGGTCCTGGCGTTACGCTTTCCGATGCACTCCAGACGAATTATGACCTGCGCCGGGAATATGAATCCGATCCGCAAGTCCGCGAATGCCTGGATATCGCGTTGAAACTCGAAGGGACAAACCGTACTGTGAGTACTCATGCTGCTGGTGTGGTTATCGCCAATGGTCCCCTGATTGACTATGTTCCCGTACAGCGTGTGGTGCCCCAGCGCGCAGACAGTAGTGAAGAGAGTGAACCCATAGAACACGTTGACAAAGGCCGCCTTTCCGTCCGCGAAGGTGTGGTAACCACGCAATGGACTATGGAAGACTTAGAGAAGGTCGGCATGCTGAAAATGGATTTCCTCGGTTTGCGCACCCTCACGTTACTAGACCACGCAGTGCGGCTTATCAAGCAGCACCATCAGATAGATATTGACCTGCACAATTTATCCCTGGACGACGCCAAAACTTATGCCATGTTACAGCGCGGTGATGCTATTGGCGTGTTTCAGTTCGAAGGGGAAGGTATCCGGAACCTTTTACAGCGCCTGAAACCCGATAATATCCGCGACCTAATCGCCTGTAATGCACTGTATCGCCCTGGACCGCTAGGTGGCGGCATGGTAGATTCTTATGTTAATCGCAAACACGGTCTGGAAAAACCGGTTTATCAGCACCCCGTTATGGAAGAAATCTTGGCCGAAACTTATGGCATCATGGTCTATCAGGAACAGGTGATGCGGATCTTGAACAGGCTGGGTGGCATAGATTTATCCAGTGCCTATGCGTGTATCAAGGCCATCAGCAAGAAAAAGCATGATATCATTGCACAGCGACGACAGGAGTTTATAGATGGGGCGGTTGCGCGAGGCGTGGCCCGAGAAACAGCGCAAGAGATTTTCGATCAGATTGTGCACTTCGGTGGCTATGGTTTCAATAAGTCGCACGCCGCGGCCTATGCCTTAGTTGCTTACCAGACCGCCTATTTGAAGGCGCATTTCCCCACGGAGTTCATGGCCGCCTTGCTGACGAGCGAGATCGGCAAGGCTGAGAAACTCGCCCAGTATGTGGCCCACGCGCGCCATTTAGGGGTCGAAGTTTTGCCGCCCGACATTAACCGCAGTGAGGTGGAATTTAGTGTCGAAAATGGCAAGATTCGTTATGCACTGGCGGCCTTACGGGGTGTGGGTTACGGTGCGGCTCAGACCATCATTGGCGAACGCCAGCACCGCGGTCGTTATCAAGATTTATATGACTTCTGTTCGCGGATTGACCAGCGCATCGTGACGCGCAGTACGCTGGAGACCTTAATTAGCGCTGGGGCACTGGACGAGTTCGGCCCGCGCCCCGCATTATTGCAAGCCTTGCCCGATGCTCTGAGTGCTGGCTCACGATTGCAAGAAGACCGCAAAGTAGGGCAGCGCAGTTTCTTAGACCACCTGGATTCTGGCTCCGCCATAGCGCCAGGGAAACGTCCGTTGCCTAAAGTGGCCGATTGGACTTACGAAGAGCGCTCCCGTCGTGAAAAAGAAGCGTTCGGTTTTTACTTCGTCATGCATCCGCTCGCCAGATGGGCTGAACGTATTGCTGGGCTGGCCACGATGTCTATTGAGCAAGTAGTCAATCTCTCCCCGGATGCTGAGCCGCCCCAAGAAATACTGCTCGGCGGGATGATTACTGATGTGCGAATTACTCATGCACGGCGGAGCCGATCACCTAATACCAAAATGGCGCGCTTTCGACTAAGTGACTTTTCCAGTAGTATAGAATGCCTGATTTTTCCTGATGACTATGCTGCATGCCAGGAATGGATTGGTGAAGAAGCAATAGCATTTGTGCGCGGTACCTTAGATCGGAGCCGCGACCTGCCAACCCTCATCGTTACCCGAGTGCTCAGCTACGAGTGGGTCGTCCGCGAGTTAACTCGGGCGGTGCTGTTGCGGGTCTCTTTGGTGCAGCATTCGCCGCACACCATCGCATACATCCGCTCAATTCTGCAACGCAGCCCGGGCCCTTGTCCGGTTTATATCGAAGTCCGCGACCGCAATAATCGGCGTGCACTGCTAGCTCTTGACAAAGCTTATAACGTAGACGTCGCTAACCTTGATTGCAATGCCCTCCAGCAATTACTCGGCAAAAATGGCATTTATTTCCAAAGGACTAATGGGCTTACCCCGGCCATTTCGTGAGGTTCGGGGCATCCTTTCCAGGAGGTGAAGATGCGCTTAGTGACTATGCGGACGGACCGAGGTTTCCGGGCAGGCCTGGTGCGCGATGATGGTTATATAGATATCCCCGCTAGTGCCCCCGATTTGCCGGATTCTCTTCGGCAGCTCCTTGCCTTGGGGGAAGTGGCCGGCGCCAGGCTGCGACAACTATCGCAGCGCACTGATGTGGTAACATACACGCGTACGCAAGCTCGTTTGGCTGCGCCTATACCCGATCCGCCAAAGATCATTTGCATTGGCTTGA
>BEIM01000083.1 GCA_002898995.1 bacterium HR36 | reverse complement strand
CCTATGCCGCCGCCAAACTCGCTGGCGAGATGTACTGCCAGGCTTTTGCCCGGTCGTTTGGAATGGAGACGGTGGTGCTGCGTTTTTTCAACATCTACGGCCCACGCCAGGACGCACGGAGTCCGTATTCGGGGGTGATCGCACTGTTCGCTCATGCCATGCTGCAAGGACGGCAACCGACGGTGCATGGAGACGGTTTACAATCGCGGGACTTCGTGTTTGTCAGCGACGCTGTGCAGGCGCTGCTGCTGGCGGCAGAAACGCCTGCTGCTGCCGGCCAGGTGTATAACATCGGCACTGGTCAGGCGACCACCGTGCTCGACCTGGTTCACCAGTTCAACCAGTTGCTGGGCACGAACCTCTCGCCCCAACATGGTCCGCCGCGCCCCGGCGATGTGCGACACTCCCTGGCCGACATTTCCCGTGCTCGCCGCGAACTCGGTTATGAACCACGAACACCGCTCCGCGAGGGTCTGCGATTGACGCTCGACTGGCTCCGGATGCAACCGGAGCTTGCCGGTCGTGCTGCGAAGTAGGCAATCCCCGTCGTTGCACCCAGACATGCTCGCTTCTGGCACCGCACCCGGACTGGCGCTGCCGCTTAGGTAACGCACGCGATCGTCTAAAACCGCATTGCGCATGTTTGCCGCTAAAATCCCGACTCTTGCGATGTGTCAACGCACGTTCCCGGGAGCGGCGGGCGTCAGCCCGCCGTGGTTGCGGCAAACGCATGTGCAAGGACGATGCCCCACACCTTGGCAAACTGACCTCGCGCGTGAGGTGCGGCGGGCGTCAGCCCGCCGTGGTTGCGGCAAACGCGACTACATTGGTGGCATCACAAGCGCGCGGCAGTCGGGCGACCGCTTGCTAGTGGCGACCGTGGCTATCGCAGGAGCGAAACCACGGGGAGCTTACGCCCCCCGCTCTTGGGGCATGCGCGATTGCGCACAACTGCGCACTGGGCGATAGCGAATCGCCGCCATTTGCTGCCGCTAGGATAATGGCAAACTCCTGAGAGCTGCCATGAACCGGAAGCGTGTACTGATACTTGACCTCGACGGAACGCTGGTGGATTCTTTGCCACACTTGTTCCGCGCTTTTCGAGAAGCGGTACGGCCATTTGTGCGGCGAGCGCCGACCGATGCGGAGATTGTGGCAACGTTCGGCCCAGCAGAACGGGGTTGTCTGGAACGGCTATTGCGCAATCCCGATCTGGCCAGGCCCGACTCCCTCGCTTACCTCGATGAAGCCCATACGGAATTTTTGCGCCTGTATCAGTCGAATCACGCGGAAGGAGTGCGGCTCTTTCCCGGCATGGAAACGGTGCTGAGCGTGGCGGAACAATCAGGTTGGCAGCTGGCTGTCTTTACTGGCAAGGGTCGCCCCTCGGCCCTGTTTACCCTTGAGCAATTGGGAGTGCTGCCCCGCTTGGCTGTGGTCGTAACCAGCGACGATGTGCCCCGTCCTAAGCCCGCTCCCGATGGCATTGAGGCGATCGTGCAGCAATGCGGGGTGCGGGCCAGTGACGCCCTGGTGGTCGGGGATGCCCCAGCCGATATCGTCGCGGGCCGCTCGGCCGGGTGTCGCACTGCCGCCGCCTTGTGGGGCGCTTTTTCCCGTACGGATCTGCTTGCCGCACAACCCCATTTCGTCCTCCACGAACCGACCGACCTGCTGCCCATCCTTGGCGAATCTCCTCACGACAAAACTGCTGCTAAACTCTAACGATAACGCCATGGCCATGCCGCCGCTAAAATCTCCCTGAAGCGGCCGGTGTATCAACATCATGGAAGATGGGTAATTTAACGGTGACCTTGCCCTTCGTTCCGACTGGCGAGCGCGCCATCGCAACCGCTCTACGCAGGAGATTGACCATGCTTTGGCAAAACCGAATTGCGCTGACCACTGCCCTTGTCGCAGCGTGGATGCTGACGGGAACGCTTTGGGCCGACAAGAAAAAGGAAGCCCCGGTGGATGCCTCGACCGTCACCGCCCGGGTCAAGAGCGTGGACGCCGCTAAGAGCACGCTCACAGTCCTGATCGCCAGTAAGAACGGCGAAAAACGCGTGGAGGAAAAAACGTTCACGCTTCGCCCGCAAACTCGGATTGGCTGGATAGTCGGCAAAGGTCAGGAGCCGAAACCGGCCAAGCTGTCGGAATTGCAACCAGGCGACCAGATAACGCTGCATCTGTCGGCAGACGGGAAAGAAGTGGAAGCGGTGGACGCGTTGCCGCCCACCCTGCACGGTGCCATTCGCGCCATCGCAGCGGATCGCCGCACTATCACCGTCGGTGGCAAAGGTAAAGATGGGCCGGCGGATTATGAAGTCATTGTCCCGGCCGAGGCGAAAATCCTGCTCAGCGACGGCCTGAGCAAGAATGAAGCCCCGAAAGAAGGCAAGCTCACCGATCTGAGTGAAGGTCTGTTTGTGTCGGTGGCGCTGGGGCTGGATCGCAAGACGGCCCAGGTGGTCCACGCCCAGGGACCTAGCGTCAGCGGCACCGTTCGCGGATTCGATACCGGTACCCGCACGCTGACGATTCAGGTCAAACAGGATGGCCAGCTGGTAGAAAAGACCTACCGCTTGGCCGCCAATGCCCGCATCGAAGGCGATGTGACGCCCGGGGAACTGGCGCAAGTGCGGCTCTCGGTTCACGATAGCACCACCGCCGTCGCCGTTATCGTACCGAAGAAGAAATAACGCTGCGAACCGCGACGGTACCTCGTGATCAAACTGCCGCGGGCCACCGAAGGATGGCACGCCTGCCGTTATTTTTCGTTGACGGGCAAGCGGCCGAGTTGTAGCGGCTTCAAGACAGCCCTGTTTGCCCGCTAGTTCCCAGCTTGGGCGACAAAATTCACCCCGTAACGCTTGCTTTGTGTGACTAGGTCTCATAGCCTGACAATCAGCCCAGGGAAAACCACCCTGAAATAACTCACAACAAGGAGCCAAGCATGTCGCGCTTCCATTTGCCGAGTGTCCGTGTAAGTCCGCTGGTATTGGCGTTATCGCTGGTTCTGACTAGCCCGGGGGCTTGGAGCCAGCCTGGCCCAGGCGGGAAAGCCGATTATTACCCACTGCCGGTGGGAAGCCGATGGGACTTCCGTGTAAAGGTCGGGGATGACGTCCAGGGTTCGATTTCCGAAGTGGTAGCTGCAGCCGAGACGATAAACGATGTCCCCTTGGTGCGCCTTGAGGCACAGGTCAAAGGCAAAGTAGTGGCTACCGAACATCTCCGCGCTACCCCGCAAGGCGTATATCGCTATCGGGCGCAGGGAGTAGAAGCCAAGCCCCCATTCTTGGTATTACGCTATCCCGTGAAGCCCGGCGATTCTTGGGAAGCCGAAACCCAGGTCGGCAAGCAAAAGCTCAAAGCGAAGGTAAAGACCCGATTTGAGGAAGTCGTGGTTCCTGTAGGTAAATTCAAAGCTTTCGCCACCGAGATAGATATGCAAATAGATGGCCAACCGCTCAAGACCACCGTGTGGTTCGTTCAGGGTGTCGGCAAGGTGAAGCAAACGCTCGACATCGGTGGCCAGCAGCTCGTACTCGAGCTGGAAAAATTCACGCTGGGCAAGACACAAGACTAAAGGAGTAGCCCATGCCGCTGCGGTTTGTCACCGCTAAGGAGATGCAGGTAGAACAATTGCCGTGGGGCCCGCATGATTGGCTCTGCCGGCCGGGATTGGTCGAGGCCGAACAATTATTGCTAGTGCGCGTCCACATGCCCCCGGGCAAGGCACATGCCTTTCACCGCCATCCCGAGATGGAAGAAATTATTTACATCCTGGAAGGAACAGCGGAACAGTGGGTGGACCGCGAAAAACGCATCCTTGGACCCGGCGAAATCGCCCACATCCCTAAGGATGTAGTGCACGGCACATACAACATCGGGCAGCAGACCTTGCGCTTCCTGGCCATCCTGTCGCCGGCCAAGATTCAAGGCCCGCCGCTCATTGACATGAGCCAGCAAGAACCTTGGAAATCGCTGCGCCCTTATCCAGGCTAGTTACTCTGTGCTCGGCAGGATTGCCTTGACAACCATCGCCGGCGGGAACTTTATCCCTGCCCTACTCAGGTTCGTTGTTCTATACTCAGCCAAGATAGTGTCTGGCGGGTAAGGGAGAACTCCGCGAGAAATTGCAGGTGGCTTGGGCAGATATTCTGGGGTACTAGGGGTGATCATTCGGGCAGTTTGTACGGCGGCCGGTATGCGTAGCTGAGTAATCGGTCAGCCTCCGGACAATGGACGAAGCGTTCCTGATTGCCATCCCATTCGAGGTAACGTTTGAGGCGATGAGCAATGTTGCCGATGAGTGGGGCGGTCGTGCTGCGATGCGCCGATTCGATATCGGAATGGCAGGGCTTACGGCTGCGCACGCAGTCGAGGAAATTGCGGACGTGTAGCGGGGTGCTATCCGAACCCGTTTGCTTCCGCGCCGCGATCGTAGTGCGGGCACCTTTGCGATAGTCGCGTTCGAGCTGGCGGTCCAGGGGAGTACGGGCTGGGACCTCGTTGGGCGTGATGCTCTCAGGAACCACTTCGTAGCTGCCGTAAGTGAGGTACACTGTGCCCTGGGTGCCGCGAAACTCGATCTCACAAGGTCGCCCACCGCCAGGAGCGGCGTTGGCGTTGATCTGGGAGAAACTGACTAGCACTGAGCCAGGATATGTCCACAGCACTTCCAGCGTATCGGGGACTTCTCGATTGTCGTAATCGGCGAACTTACCGCCCATGGCGGTGACAGCCAGCGGTTTATCTTGGCCCAAACACCAGTGAATCATGTCGAGATAATGCACGCCGAAGTTCGTCAGTTGGCCCCCGGAATAGTCGTAAAACCACCGGAAGCGGTAGAAGGTGCGGTTGCGGTTATACGGTTTGATGGGAGCAGGGCCGAGCCAGGCATCCCAGTTGAGGTCTTTCGGAGGGAGTTCATCGCTTGGCCGACCGATTCCTTTGGGCCATTCGTTGAGCACATGAAAAGCGCGAATCCGTGTGATTTTGCCGATGCCGCCCTCGCGCAAAAACTGAGCCAATTCCTGGCACATGGGCGAAGACCGTCGCTGCAAACCCACCTGGCAGATGCGCCCGTAACGCCGGCACGCCTCGACCATCTTCCGCCCTTCCACGACGCACAGCGACAGAGGTTTTTCGACATATGCGTCTTTGCCTGCCTGGAACGCGTGTATTGTTTGCAACGCATGCCAATGGTCGGGTGTGGCGATGACCACCGCATCCACATCCTTGCGTTCCAGCAACCGACGGTAATCTTCGTATTGCGCCACCTCGCTGGTACTGGAATCGGCTTGGGTAATTTTTTGGCAGGCGAAATGGCGGTACTTCTCATACAGGTCGCACACCGCGATGACCTGGCAATCCTTTTGTTTGAGAAAGGCATCGAGCAATTGGTCGCCGCGATTACCGACACCGATGAAACCGACACGAATGCGCTCGTTGGCACCCAGCACGTGCGAGGCCGACAGCGCCGATAGGACTCCGGCCGCGGTTACTTTCTTGCCGAATTGTCGCCGTGTCAGCGAATCCATCGATCAGCTCCTTTCGTTTTCATTGTGGCAAGGCTAGGGTACACGACAACCGCAAGAAAGGCAAAGCGCTGGAGCGGCCAAGCCAGTGGGGTAATCACATGGCACATCCCGGTCAGCCAGAGACCTTGCCAGGGCAACTGGCCCGACCAAGATAAACGGCTATGGACGTGCACCTGGTCACCGGGGCAACGGGGCTGCTCGGCAGCCATTTGGTGGAGCAACTCGTGAAACGGGGCGAGCGGGTACGCGCTTTGGTACGCCCCGGGGCCGATGCGCGCTTGTTGTCCCACTTGGGCGTGGAAATTGTCTGGGGGGACTTGACGCGGCCCGAAACGCTCCCGGCCGCCTGCCGGCGCGTAAAAGTCGTTTATCATGCCGCGGGCAAAGTTGGGGACTGGGGAACCTGGGACGAATTCTATCGGCACACCATTCAGGGCACCCTCCACCTCGTCCAAGCGTGCGTTCATCATCGAGTTCCACGCTTTATCCATATCAGCTCCACCAGCGCCTACGGCCATCCTCGACCAAACGGCCGCGCGATCACGGAGGATTGGCCACTCGGTCGTACCTACTGGGTATGGGACTATTACACGCGTGCCAAGATTCTGGCCGAACACATCGTCTGGCAGGCACACCGACAAGGCCAGCTGGGTGTGACCGTGATTCGCCCCAGCTGGCTGTATGGTCCGTACGATCGCACCAGCATTCACCGCTTGGCGCGATCGTTACGCTTGGGCCTAGTTTTTCTGATTGGCCGCGGGAATAACCGCATTAACTCCGTGTACGCCGGCAACGTGGCCGAAGCCTGTCTATTGGCCGCAGACAATCCTCGGGCTCTGGGCCAGGCCTATAACATCACCAACGATGGCCGACCTCTGACTCAGCGCGAATACTTGGCTGGTTTCGCCCGCGAATTAGGCTACCCCGAACCGTGGCGGCGAATCCCCTACAGCTTGGCCTTCGCCTTCGCCTATGGCCTGGAGGCCGCGTTTCGACTGTGGCAAATCCGGCGCCCGCCTTTTGTTACACGCTATGCGGTTTGGCTCCTGGGGCGCGACCTCGTCTATAGCACCCGCAAGGCCCAGGAAGAACTCGGTTGGCAACCCAGTGTCAGTTTCGAGGAAGGAGTGCGTCGCACGGTGGCCTGGTATCGCCAGCACGCCCAGGGTTAACGTTCGCGGCGGGGATGCGGCAAAATGCGAACGCGTCGGCCTTCGACACGGATTCGGCCCTCGGCGAACAGACGGATCGCCTCGGGGTAAGCCTCGCATTCCTCGGCAAAGACGCGAGCGGCCAAAGATTCGGGTGTATCATCATCTAGCACCGGCACCACACGTTGCACAATGATCGGCCCGTGGTCATACTCGTTGTCGGCGAAGTGCACCGTGCACCCTGAAACCTTGCATCCGTATTCCAGCACCGCCTGGTGGACCCGCAAGCCGTAATAACCTTTCCCGCCGAACGCGGGCAACAGTGCGGGATGGATGTTCATCACCCGGTTTTGGAAATCATTGGGGATCCGCACCAGGTGCAGGAATCCCGCCATGCACACTAAGTCGGCTTCCACTTCACGACAGCGGTCGAAGATCGCCTGACTGAAAGCCTCCACCGAAGCAGCAGCTCGCCGCTCGATAATCTCTACGGCAAGACCTGCGCGGCGAGCTTTTTCCACCCCCAACACCTCGGGCTTGCTCGAAATCACCAAGCGAATCTCGGCCGGCAGTTTCCGCTGGCGTATTCGTTCGACCAGGTTTTGCAAGGTGGTGCCTGTTCCACTAATCAGCACCACCAGTCTGAGCGTTTGCCGTGCCCTTGGCGCTGCGCTCATGGGAAGTCACCGACAAATCCGATCTGCGCCTGGTACCGTGCTAGGCCTACGGTGGCTCCTTTCCACACCACCGCCGCTGGCTGGCACCCCCTTCGGCGGGAATCTTGTATCTTTTTTACAATAGGGCGTGCGATAATTCTTTGACAGCGGCAAACGCCCCAAACTTTTGCTAAGCCTGGAGCGGAGCATCGTACGCCCTTGAGGGAGTAGCTGAGCGATGCCTTTCGACAAAGTAGAACCGAGCCTGGATTTGCCAGTTCTGGAACGGGAGATTCTGCGCTTCTGGGCAGAAACGCAGGCTTTCGAGAAACTGCGGGAAAAGAATCGCGGGAAGCCGAAATGGTCGTTCCTGGATGGTCCCATTACTGCCAACAACCCGATGGGCGTGCACCATGCCTGGGGACGCACCTATAAAGATTTGTTCCAACGTTTCATGGCCATGACCGGCCACGAACTCCGCTACCAGAACGGTTTCGATTGCCAGGGACTGTGGGTCGAAGTGGAAGTGGAAAAAGAATTGGGTCTGCGATCGAAGCAAGATATTGAGAACCTCGTGCCGGGGGATCGCTTCGCCAGCATTGACCGTTTCGTGCAACTGTGCAAGCAGCGGGTCGATCGCTTTGCCCGTATTCAGACGCAGCAGAGCATACGGCTGGGCTATTGGATGGACTGGGATCGGGATGAGGACTGGCAAAAACCACCGGATCAGCGCCGCAGTTACTACACCATGTCCGAGGAAAACAATTACACTATCTGGCATTTTTTGAAACGGTGCCACGAGCGGGGTTTAGTCTACCGTGCCTATGATTCTATGCCGTGGTGTCCGCGCTGTGCCGTCGGCATCAGTCAGATGGAAATGCACGAGGGCTACGAACGGGTGGCCCATCGCGCGGTGTTTGTGCGATTCCCACTCCGCGACCGGCCGGGCGAGAATCTCCTGGTGTGGACGACCACCCCCTGGACCCTTTCCAGCAACGTCGCCTGTGCGGTGCATCCTGCGCTGACTTATTTGCGTGTCCGCCACCAGGATCAGGTCTATTATGTGGCGAAGGGCGCTTTCACCTATCCCCGCCTAGAAGAGGAGTTTCGCCGAAAGGAGTGGGTGGAAGGAGTGCCGAAGTTGAAGACCGTGGAGCAGATTTTTCGCGAACGGGGCGGCTATGAAATCGTGGGAGAACTGCGCGGCGCAGACATGCTGGGTTGGAGCTATCATGGGCCCTTCGATGACTTGCCGGCGCAGCAACATGCCTACGGCTACCCTGCAGAAATTGCCGAAGTCGCCAAAGCGCAGAACTGGTCGGCTGGGGTTTCGGCCGACGCAGCGCACCGCGTCATTGCCTGGGAGGCAGTGGGAGAAACCGAGGGCACGGGGATTGTCCATATTGCTCCGGGTTGCGGTGCCGAAGATTTCGAGCTGGGCAAACAAGAAAAGCTCCCCCCGATCGCGCCACTGGATGAACAGGGGCGTTTCCTGGAAGGCTTTGGCCCGCTCACCGGAATGCTGGCCTACGAACCGTCGGTCGCGGAACGCGTCCTGGAGTTATTGCGGCAGAAAGGTCTGCTCATCGCCAGTGAGCTTTATCCCCACAACTATCCGCACTGCTGGCGGTGCAAGACGGAGTTGCTCTTCCGCTTGGTGGACGAATGGTATATCCGCATGGATTGGCGCGAGGAGATCATGCGGGTTTGTTATCACATTACCTGGATTCCCGAGTTCGGGCTGCACCGCGAACTGGACTGGTTGCGGAACATGGGCGATTGGATGATTTCCAAGAAGCGGTACTGGGGTCTAGCCCTGCCCATCTGGGTGTGCGAGAAGTGTGGCTGGTTTGATGTGATCGGTGGGCGAACCGAGCTGCGCCAACGCGCCGTTGCCGGTTGGGAACAATTTGCAGGTCATTCGCCACACCGACCCTGGATTGACCTAGTGAAAATCCGCTGCGGCCAATGTGGGGCGACGGCCAGCCGCATTCCCGATGTTGGCAACCCTTGGCTCGACGCGGGCATTGTCCCCTTCTCCACCCTGCGCTATAACACTGAGTTTCACCCCGACGATCCCGAACGCCGCTACTGGCAAACCTGGTTCCCCGCCGACTTTATCACCGAATGTTTTCCAGGCCAATTCCGCAACTGGTTTTACGCACTGTTAGCCATGAGCACCATGCTGGTGCAGCGGGCACCGTTCAAAACCCTGTTGGGACATGCCCTGGTACGCGATCAGGACGGCGAGGAGATGCACAAGTCGAAGGGCAACGCCATTCCCTTCGAGGGCGCTGCCGACGAGGGCTACACCATCGTCACGAAAGACGGCCGCACTCTCACTTGCCCGCCCATGGGCGCAGACCTCATTCGCTGGATGTTTGCCCGGCACAATCCCGCGGTCAATATCAACTTCGGCCCGCGACCCGCCGAGGAAATTCGCAATCAGTTTTTCCTGAAGTTATGGAACACCTATGCCTTCTTTTCCAACTACGCTCGCTTAGATCGCTTCGATCCCAAGCTCCCGCCTGTCCCGCTTGGGCGGCGGACCGAAATGGACCGCTGGATATTGTCCGACCTGCAGCTACTCGTTCAGATAGCCCGGCGGGAACTGGCCCGTTATAACTCCATGACTGTGTGTCTGGAGGTGGAAAAATTTGTGGATGAAAAGCTCAGCAACTGGTACGTGCGGCGGAATCGGCGCCGGTTCTGGAAAAGCGAAGCCAGCGAGGACAAACTCGCTGCCTATCAAACGCTTTACGAAGTCCTGCTTACGCTGTGCAAGCTGCTGGCTCCGATCATCCCGTTTACCACGGAAGCGATATATCAGAACCTCGTGGTGCGTGGCCGCGGTATTGAAGATGGCGCCGTGCCTTTCAGCGTGCATTTGTGCGATTATCCCGAAGCCGACGAATCGCTGATTGACGCCGAGTTGTCACAGGAGATGGCGCTGGTGCTGCGGGTGGTATCGCTTGGGCTAGCCGCACGCAATGCCGCCAAGATCAAGGTAAGACAACCGCTCCGCGAACTGCAAGTGCAGGCAGACGATCCCCAGGTTTATCGTGCGCTGCAACGTTTCCGCACGGCGATTCTGGAGGAACTTAACGTCAAGCAGCTTACCTGGGTCGAGCCGCACCAAT
>BEIM01000082.1 GCA_002898995.1 bacterium HR36 | reverse complement strand
AAATCGAGCATGGCCACGCGGTAACCCTGTTTGACCAGCAAGGCCAGCGTTCCTCCGCACGTAATTTCCAGATCATCGGGATGTGCCGCTACCGCCACCACATCCGCCATTTCCTGGGTATTCTCCTGCATCTGGATTTGTCTCCTACACTGCGTGAAGCTGTACAATGTCTCAGAATCTCGCACAGCGCTTCAGCAAATGCTACGGAGGCATGTTGGCCCTGGAAATTATAAAAGGAGCCCCGCGGAAGATGCGGCGCTGCATTTCTAAGCCCTAAGGGAGAGGATCATGGCCATAGACCGCGGCTGGTTAGCGCTCGCTACAGCCATGTTTCTGCTGCACGGTGCAATGGCCCAAGAGCAGGCAGAGCAGATTGAGATGCGGGAAACGCTTGCCGTGGGCCAGCAGTACCGTGTGAGCTGCCGTGCAACCTTGCAAGGCATGATGCGCTTGCCGGCGGAAAAGCCGGGCGGGCCAACGCCTACGCTTCCCTTCGCGGGGAGCAGTCAAATTGACTACGTCGAACGCCTCTTGGAATTAGCACCGGATGGTGGTATCCTACGAACATTTCGTGTTTATGAGCGCATGGAATTCCGCAGGCGCTTGGGCGAACAAGAGCAAATTAGCCAGTTGCGAATGCAGGCGCGGCGCATGGTAATAGTGCGGCGCGGACATCTGGAAGTGCCCTTTTCCCCTGACGGGCCGCTTCTCTGGTCGGAAATTGACCGGGTGCGTACCGATGTGTTTTCCGCGGCTCTGGTGGGTTTGTTACCAACGCACGCAGTTAAATTAGGGGATAGCTGGCGAGCACGCACCGACGCGGTTCTAGAGCTGACGGATTTGGAGAAGGTGGTTGCCGGGCAATTAGAATGTCGGCTGGAGCGCATCATCATCCGCGAGGGAAGCCGCCTAGCTCAGGTGAGCTTCCAGGGTGTGGTGAACGGGAGCAGCGAGGATGGCCCGACACAGCATCAGTTGAGCGGCTTCTTTTATTTTGACCTAACCAAGCAATGGCTGGCGTATCTGTCGCTGCAAGGCAAACAAACCCTGCTCGACAGCGAAAGCAAACCGGTGGGCGAATTGCAAGGGCAGTTCGTATTGACCCGGCAGCGCCTGAGCGGAGAACCTGTGCTGAGCGATGAAGCGCTGCGTGGTCTGAAACTGGTGCCGGATGAGGAAAATACACGGCTCTTGTTCGATGAGCCTGGGCTGGGCTTGTCGTTTGTCTACCCACGCCGCTGGACGGTACGCCGGGCCGATACCAACCAAGTCTTGCTCGACGAACCAAACGGCGGTTCAGTAGCGATTACGTTGGATGCTCCTGGGCAAGTCATGACGGGTCTTCAGTACCAGCAGCACGTGGAACAATGGTTAGCGAAGGAAAAAGCCACGGTTTATCGGCGCACTGTGGTCCGCGAAGTACCCAGTGCGGCCGGCCGGCTGGAGCACTTCCAGTATGAGGTAGGCTTGCGGAGTGAACGGCTCATTCTGGATTATTACGCCTACCAGCACACAACTGGGGGAGCGACTCTGGCCGCACGCACACCTGCCTCGCAGCCCGGCTTATTGGCTGATGTGGCCGTTATAGCTAGGAGTTTGCGACGCAGTGCCTCAGCCGGCCTGCCCGCACGGTGAGAAACCGAGTCAAGCCAACGTTTCTTGGCCAGCCAGCGCATACCAAAGTTGCTACAATGAACAAGCTGGAGGAGTGCAAAGCACAATCGGGGCCAGGGATGAGTCGGGCGATGGTGAACAGCGCAGCTGGGGTGGCGCGAATCCGTACCATGACTGTACCGGAGTTTGCCTCGGCGAAGCAGCGCGGGCAACGGCTGGTGATGGTGACCGCCTACGATTACACGCAGGCCCGCCTAGTGGATGAGGCAGGCGTGGATGGTGTGCTTGTCGGCGATTCGTTAGGGATGGTAGTGCAGGGTATGCCGGATGTCCTTAGCGTTACGCTGGAGGAAGTCTTGTATCATACACGCTGTGTGGCTCGCGGGCTCAAACACGCTCTGCTGGTGGCAGATATGCCTTTCCTTAGCTATCAGGTCAGTACGGAACAAGCGGTCCTCAACGCCGGCCGCCTGATCAAGGAAGGTGGCGCCCATGCGGTGAAACTGGAGGGCGGAGTGCGCAGCCGCAATGTCATTGCCGCCTTGGTGCGTGCGGATATCCCCGTGATGGGGCATATCGGGCTAACGCCCCAATCGGTGCGACGGCTGGGCGGCTTTCGCGTGCAACGGAGCAAAGACCAACTTTTTGAAGATGCGCAAGCGGTAGCTGAGGCGGGTGCTTTTGCCATAGTCATCGAATGTGTGCCCGCAGAGATTGCTGCTGCCATTACCGCGAGCCTGCCCATCCCGACCATTGGCATCGGCGCCGGCGCAGGTTGCGACGGGCAGATTTTGGTGCTACATGATCTTTTAGGGCTTTATCCCGACTTTCGCCCTCGGTTTGTCAAAAGCTATGGCGAACTGGGGGCGCAGGTGACCGCCGCGATCAAGCAATACGCCGAAGAAGTGCGCCAGGGTTTATTCCCCTCGCCCGAATATGAGTTTCACTAAGACCTGCATGGTCGCCTATGCGTAGCAATAAAAAACAATATGGGGTGTGACAGCGAGGTAAACCGCATTATGAGAATCGCCTTGGGAAGCGACCATCGCGGTTACGAAAAGCGCAACCGCATCTCCGAATTCTTGCGAAGCACGGGGCACGAAGTACTCGATATGGGTATCTTTGTGCGGGAAGCTTGCGATTACCCGGACTTTGCCTTCCAGGTGGCTTTGGCCGTTAGCGAAGGCCGCGCCGATCGCGGCATTTTGGTTTGCGGCACTGGGATCGGGATGTGTATCGCAGCCAACAAAGTACGGGGCGTCCGTGCAGCGCTGTGCTATGACGTGATTACCGCAGAAATGAGCCGCCGCCACAATGACGCTAATATCCTCTGCTTGTCCGGCGACCTGTTGGGCGATGAAGTCGTGCAACGGATGGTCAAAGTCTGGCTGGAGACGCAGTTTGAAGGTGGCAGACATGCGCGCCGACTCGAGAAGATTGCGCGTTTTGAGCGCGAACATCTGGGCGTCGGTAAATTCCAAGATCGGCCTGCGCAGCAGGCGAATGGCCCGTCCAACATCGAGCGGTTTTATTACGAATCGCTGCCGCCTTTCGCCTCGGATTAGCTGCCCAGCTTTTTCGCTGCTTGTCACTCGGCATTGCGCGGCCGTAAAATCATGTTATCAATGAGCCTGGCGGAGCCGATTCGGACTGCCAGTGCAGCCAGAACAGGGCGATCTATCCGCGATACCGGCTGCAAGGTTTCAGGGTCAACGATTTCCGCGTAGTCCAGCGACGCTCCAGGCGTGGTGGTGATGATCGCGACGATATGCTGGCGAACTCTCTCAGCGTCAGTTTCGTCCTGTTCAACCAGATGCCGGGCTGCGCACAGGGCACGATAAAGCACTGTCGCTTGCTGCCTCTCCTGCGGAGAAAGGTAGGCGTTGCGTGAACTCAAAGCCAAGCCATCGGGCTCGCGCACAATTGGACAAACGCGAATTTCCACTGGCACGTTCAAGTCGCGTACCATCTGGCGAATAATGCGCGCCTGCTGCGCATCCTTTTGCCCAAAGTAAGCCACATCCGGTTGGACAATGTTGAATAATTTCAGCACAACAGTTGCGACGCCGCGAAAGTGCCCAGGCCTCGACCGACCGCACAACACGTCCTGCAATCCCGTTACTTCCACCCAAGTGCAAAAGCCTGGCGGATAGATTTCCTCCACGCTCGGACTGAAAACCACATCCACACCTTCCTTGCGACATAATTCATAATCTGCCTCGGGCGTTCGCGGATACCGCTGATAGTCTTCGTTGGGGCCAAACTGCGTGGGATTGACGAAAATGGAAACGACCACGCAGTTGGTTTCTCGCCGTGCCGCACGCAGGAGGCTGGCGTGGCCCTCATGCAGCGCGCCCATCGTCGGAACAAAGCCAATCCGCTGATGCGATTGGCGTGCTGGCTGCAGCAATGTCCGAAGTTCGGGTATCTTTTGCACGATATGCATGGTTCATTGCCCTGTGCCTAATTTTGCGAAGCGCCGCTGGGCTTTCCCTGACTGCCTGGCGGCGGCGAACCAATTCGATTGTCCCAGCGGAAAGTAGGGGCTCGACTGCGATCATATCCTGCCAGGTGGGCTGCTTCCTTACGCTGGCTGGGCGGGATGTACACCCATTCATTATTGCCGTACACCTCCGCCAGCAACTTAGCCAGCGCTGGATCGTATTGGCGTAAGGTCATGCGGTCGTTGACATGGTTATGCTGCCGATCATTGGTGCGGTTACAGTGGAACCAACTCTGCACGCCTTCGGCCCAATACTCACTGTGATTGGTGGCAGCGTACGTCATTTTCCATAAGCCAGCTTTCATGGCGGCTTCGTAAGCTTCGCGCAGACGCTTGTCAAAGGTTTTGTCCACTTCACGCAAGCCTATTTCGTGAAGGGTATGGGCAAATTCATGTACAAGGATATTTTCGCCACGATAGGGGTCGCCTGGGTATTCGAGCAGGTTTTCTTCTGCACAGCTAATCGCGGGGCGTGCGCGCGTAGCTCCCAGACCACGAGCCCGTCTATCCCAGTAATCCGCGGGCCGCAAGTCGGCGTGCTCCGGCACATCCGTGGTACGTTCGTTGTAGGCCATTACCACCACGCGAATCCGATTCTTGACCAATGCCTGGCGAAGGTCTTCCCGCCCAGCCAGCATCTGATCCACAATATAAGCGGCTTCCAGTAGGGCATAATCGTTAACTCGTTTCGAGGCCAGGATGGGCAAACCATCAGCCAGCACGCACTTTTCGTAAAACTCGCTCAAGCGCCATGCGTGTCGTAACTGCAGCGGTATAGGTCCGAGTTGCCGGAGCTTGCCACGGTGGGTTTCCTGACCACTTGTCAAAGACACCAGCGTCCATGCTGCACAGATCAGGAAAGCCCATAGTCGCGATGTTTGGGAAGGCATGCGAGCTCCTTGCTGGTACCAATGTCGGCAGGGTCTTTTGGAATTCGCGAAACAGGCAACATCTGCCCGGCGAAAATGCCGCCTCTGGAGGCGGCCTCTTAATTTGTACCAACTTTGCTGGTGCTGACACCTTCCTTACCAGCACGGAGCTAGCTTGCGGCGAGCGGCGTCACACAAAATCTGCCAAACAGCAAACGGCAATGTCGCTATTTCATGCTATCGTCGCGGGCATATAAGCGAATTGCAGCGGGAAGTACGTAAACCATGTCTTCCTCGGTTTGTCCGGCCTGCGGCGGTCTGAATTCGGTAAAGACGCCACCAACAAAACCAAAACCGCCGGCAGGCTGCGGTTCCACAGTTACCAAATATCGGCCGGTTTCTCCGCCCAAAACACCGAGTGTTTTCGGCCCCAAATTGCCGCCAACACGCAAGGTCAAGCTGACGTCCCACAGCCCGAGCGCTTTGCCAGTCTGCGCGTCCCAAAGTCGCGGCACACCGGGCAATCCCGGCATGTGGTAATCCCAAGTTATCAGCCGCCCAGTAGGCGGGTCGAAAAACAGCACCGGGGTCGAAGTAACCAAGACCCAATATTGAGGAGTTCCCGCTAACCCCGTTGAGCGCGGCATTGCGCCACCTCCTTGGAATATCCCCCCGCCTACTCCCCCGAACGGTTTGCCTGCGGCTTTATTTGGAGCAGCGCCCATTTGCTCATTCGGCTCGCTGGCGTTCCAGTGCCGGAGCTCTTTACCGCTACGCAAGTCCATCACTGCCACCTGCGCGTCAGTGCGCATCGCGGCTAATAGCTTTTCATCGGACGAAAAAGCTACCCGTTCAATCACGGCCAGCTGGGGTCGGGAGGGCGACAATTTTCCCCTGCTTTCGCAAACCCAACAGCGCTCGGCTTTATCCACATCCAATAACACCAAGCTGGTCGAGATGGACTGGTCTACAGCCTGGCCTATTCCAATAGCAGGGCCCTGGCCGGGCAGGATGCGCCCCGGTTTGCCGACAGC
Source organism: bacterium HR36 (assembly GCA_002898995.1). Lineage (GTDB taxonomy): Bacteria > Planctomycetota > Planctomycetia > Gemmatales > HRBIN36 > HRBIN36. The sequence goes on along the minus strand of BEIM01000082.1, from coordinate 4,487 downwards.
AGATGGCGGCCACAGTGCAGTCACTGCCAGATACTTGCCCGATGAGGAAACCTGCAAGTCGCGGATTTCACACAAGTCTTCCCGGGGTAACAGCCGGCTCCAATCACGCACTAATTTCCCACTGCCCACCTCGTAGCTGGCGAGCATGCGTCCAAATCCACCTACGTAGAGGGTCTTGCCATCAGGCGCAAACGCTACCCGCCGCGGCTCGTCATTGGCTGCGAGCATGATTTGCTGGTCGAGCCGCCATTGCTCTTTGTCTTGCAATCGGTGCAGGGCGTAGATTTCGACCTGTGGCATGTGCTGCTGCGCACCGCAGGCCACGGCTATCATTGTGCCGCTCGGGGAAAAGGCGATATCCCAAATCTTTTCTTCACGGGTAATGTACTTTATCTTCGCATTACCGGGCCCAATCGGGTTACCAGGCCCACCAATGCCTCCTGCAAACGCAGGCTGCTGGGGTGGCACTTCGCGCGGGGCTTTGCGCGGCTCCCGAAGTGTTTGCGGCTTCTCATCCTTCAGCGTGTATAGTCTCACAGAGCCAAAGGCATCCGCGACAGCGAAATAATCACCCGTCGGCGAAATGGCCACTGCGACGGGTGCTTCAACCTCCCAGGTTTTGCGGTGTGCCCACTGATCTGTTACTTGTGCGGCAGCTGGCTTCTGTGGTTTTGCCGCTGGACGAGCAAGCGGATTGGCCGCCGGTGGTAGCTGAGCAAGTGCGCGGTCCAGTTGGCCTTCGGAGTCAGGATACCGTTGCGGTGTGCTCGGCTTTTGCTGGTGCTGCGTGGTGGGCTCTAATCCCAGGGGAGAACTTCTATCCGCCACTTTTGCAGGCTGCTTTTCTTGTCGGGGCGAAGGCTCGATCTGTGTTGATTGAGGCACAGCTGGCACGGCCGTCGCATTTGGTCCGTTGGCCAGCAAAGCCCCTAACCCTACAATAATGGCCATCGCGCCACTCACCACTACCGTTACCACACCTGTCCAAAGTGCCATCCGCATCATGTGCCAACTCCTTAGGAGAGCTCGCGCTAGCAAGTACGCGGTCGTACTTGCGTGGCTCGCAGTTTCACCGGCAATGACCGCGCGTACCTGTTCGCACGTCGCGGTTACGAGTTTTGAAGAAGCGATGGCTAGGGCATCCTGGAGAGGCGCCGCCAGCAATCCGGCAGCCACAGGCAAGCCCGCCTGACGCAATCGCTGCGCTAGCAGTTTGCGCCCACGCGCTAATCGGCTGGCAAGGGTGCCTTCCGCCAGGCCCAATTGTTGAGCGGCTTGTTGGCGTGTCAGCCCCTGCAAATCGCACAAGATGAGAGCCGTACGATAATGGGCGGGCAGACTCGCTAATTCTCGATGGACCACTGCCTGGACGTCGCTGTCCGGCACCGTCGGCGAATCAGTCGCCAGCATTTGCTGCGCCGCTGCTTTTTCGCGCTGCCGTCGTCGCCGCGCCATGGTTTTCGCCTTCCACGAAATCCGCCAGGCTACGCTGTGTAACCAATCCGCCAGTTGTTGGGATTTGCGAATCCGCGATGCTTGCTTAGCCAGCACTATAAAAGTCGCTTGAAAAGCATCCTCGGCGTCCTGAACATGACCCAGCACACGAAAACAAACCCGCCAAACGAGCCGGCGATAGCGTTGCACCAACTGGGTAAAAGCCAATGTGTCAGCTCGCTCGCAAAACAAACGGAGCAATTCCCCATCGCCTAGTTCGCTCCTGGGTCCGTTCTGCTCGGTTTGCAAGAGCCACTGCAGTATCGGTTGCGAACTGGAATTAGCCATGAGATGTTGTGCCTCAGCTCGCCACTTTAAAAAATTGCATTAGCTGCAAGTTCCGGCTCACATTAATAGTGCCCGCGTGGAGCCAAATTGTTCCCGGGACCCCTGCGGCTTGGCGAGCAAATCGCTAGGATTGCTTGGCGTAGCCGTCATGCCGCGACCAGCCGCAGCCACGGTTTGTCGAGGGCTGCACAGGCTCACCCTGGGAATCACAGCGAAGGAAGTGGTGATTGCTGGGCGTGAACTTCTTGGGCGGCGGCGTAAACACGCTCGGCCAGTTGGTCATAAATTTTGGCCACTTCCGAATCGGGATGGCTCTCCACAATCGGCACGCCCAGGTCGCCCTGCACTGCCACCGCGGGGTCGATCGGGATCGCTCCCAGAAACGGCACGCCGATTTCCTCAGCGCACCGCTTTCCTCCGCCGTGTCGGAAGATTTCCGATCGCTCGCCACACTTCGGGCAAACGAAGTAGCTCATGTTCTCCACGATGCCCAGCACCGGTACGCGCACCTCTTGAAACATCCGCAACCCCTTGCGGGCGTCTATCAGGCTGACATCCTGGGGCGTGGTAACGATGACCGCACCTGTGAGCGGCGCCGATTGCGTCAAGGTTAACTGGGCATCACCCGTCCCTGGAGGCAAATCAATGACTAGGTAATCCAACTCGCCCCAATCTATGTCGCTGAGGAACTGCGCCACCGCTTTATGAACCATGGGCCCACGCCAAATCACCGCTCGCTCCGGCGGCACCAAAAAACCCATGGACATGACTTTCATCCCAAACTTTTCCAGCGGAAATCTGGTGGTTCGCGGATCAACTGTGCCTAAGCCTAACATCATCGGCACACTGGGCCCATAAATGTCAGCATCGAGCAGTCCCACACGTTGGCCCTTTCTCCTCAGCGCCACTGCTAGGTTCACCGCCACCGTGGATTTTCCCACGCCGCCTTTACCGCTGGCCACCGCCAGAGTGCAGCGGACGCCAGGCAAAACAATCTTCTGCGGTGCTGCTCCGTGTATGGGCATGGACATGGCTTTCTCCTTGCGAAAGTGGGGATACTTCCTACTTCGGCTGGAAATGGCTTGTCTGGTTGGGCACTTTGTCTAAGCTCCTTACCCTCGGCACTGAGCACACTGGCACAGTTCCCGCAACAGTTCGAAGCTGTAAATTCCGGTATCGTGCCCATCGCCCCAGACGATTTTGTAAGCATAGCGCCCGACCGGCGTGACACTGACCGCCTGGTAAGGGCTGCCAGCGACTTCGCCCGCTCGCACTACTGCTAACGAAATCTTAGTTCCAGCGACACTGGCCTGACCTGCCTGGCTGGCGGTGGGGGTTGGGGCAGTTAGTTCTTGCCGGTGCTCTCGGCAACTGGCACAGGGACAGTGTTCCCGTAACCAACGCCAGGCATACTCGCTACGATGCCCGTCGCTCCATTCGATGACCAGACCCGTTTCGCCAAGCCGTTGCAAGGTCAGCGGCCGATATTGCGGAATTACCATACTGCGCTTACCCGAATCTCCAGCTGGGGTAGTCCCACGCTGAGTTATCGCTTTGCGGGTCGCCGAAATGGCTGCGTCTCCAATGCCTGAGGGCGCCGCTAAGAGTATCTTATTCAGCCGCCGGTGGGCTGCGCGGGTTCGAACAAAGACGAACGCCACAAGTGCAAGCGATGCAACCAATATTGCCCCACGGTAGCCAGGGTGCCCAAGCCGTAGCAAACGCTGCGGCGAAAATTGATGCTGCTGGCTTCGGGAAAATAACGCACCGGCATCGGAATCTCGCCGAGGCGAAAACCAAAATGCACTGCCTGCACCAGAAATTGAGTGTCGAAAACGAAATCGTCCGAGTTTCGTTCAAACGGAATGGTCTCGAGTACCGCACGACGGTATACGCGAAAGCCGCTGTGAAAATCGCCGAGGTTCTGGCCCAGGGCAAAATTCTCCACCGCTGTCAGGAACCGGTTGGCCAAGTACTTCCACCACGGCATTCCACCGGCTAACGCCTCACGACGAGAGCGAATCCGGTTACCCAGCACAATATCGCAAATACCCAACTCGACAAAGGCCACTGCATGAGGAATAACGCGGCTATCGTACTGATAATCGGGATGAATCATGACCACAATGTCGGCTCCAGCACGCAGGGCTTCGCGATAACACGTCTTTTGGTTGGCGCCGTAACCGCGATTCCGCTCGTGTACCACAACGCGCAAACCGAGCCCGCGGGCTATCTCTACTGTGCGGTCGCGGCTGTCATCGTCCACGAGGATAATGTCATCCACTGAACCCGGTGGGATATCTGCCAAAGTAGCAGCCAGCGTCGCCTCCGCGTTGTAGGCTGGCATCACCGCAACCACCCGCGACCGCCTTCGCGGCAACTGGTCAGGCTGGGGATGAGTAATATCGCAGGCACGTATGGGCGTTGCCTGCGGCAAATTCGTTGCGATCGCCGACACTCTGTAGCTCGCCACTTCGTTCATCTGCGAATCCAGCGACCAATGCAGCTTCAAACGGGATTTCGTGCCGTCGAAAGGGCCTCGGCTCCATCGAGCTTGGGCGTTTTCCGACAATTTTATGAGCAAGGCACTCTCGCCTAGCCGCGCTCATATTTCGCGTTGCGGCACGGGGCAACTCCCTTCGCCCATGGCAATAATTATAGTGGGCTAGCGTCCGTTCTTAGCATCGAACAGTTCCTGACAGCCG
>BEIM01000081.1 GCA_002898995.1 bacterium HR36 | reverse complement strand
AAACGTCGCCACACGGTGTTGCCTCGGACAAGTGGATCGTAGCTTTCAAAGCCGCCAGGGGTTAAGTTTTTGGGATCGGCGTGGGTTGCTCGGGGAGGAATTCCTGAAAGCGCACTTCCACGAAGTAATCAGGCCGATTCGGCGGACTGGCCTGGTCGCGCACCAAGCGCACGGCCAGACGATCCATGGGACGCGGCGGCGGGCCATCTACGACATCCCCAGACAAATCAAACACCCCAGCGTGGCAGGGACACACGAACTGGTCAGCGTCGAGGGCATAGCGGACGGAACACCCAAGATGAGGACATGCCGAGGTAAACGCAGTCAACGCGGATTCGGGGCGCTTGGGATCCAGTGGGACCTGCGGATCAAACACGAGCCAGACCCGCCCGAGGATTTCGTTGGGGAAAATTGTCCAAGCATCGCGGAGCGTATCCCAGACGGGCACTTCATACACTCGCTTGCCCGTGTTTGGAGAAAGCATGCCCCGCTCCACGATTTCGCTCAGTCTGGCCACCCGCCGGAACTCCCGCCGGCCCGAGGCACGCGGCCCGGACTGACTCAGATAACACACCGCCGGCACGCCCAGCACGGCGCCGATAATCGCCTGGAGGGCCCGCAGCGCCCAGCGCATGAATCCTCGCCGACTGGGCTTCGCCTCTGCAGGCACGGCGTCGGCCTGCGGGTTGACAATAGCCATTGGGGAATGATGCGTTGACTCGGGCATGGCTAAGCCTCACCCCAGAGGAGTGATCACATGTCGCGGAGAAATCTGCGGGCCAGCAGTTCGGAAGCTCCGCGTCGCGAAGGCGAGCTGGCAATTGGGGCATGGAGTTCGGTAGGCGCGGCCTGCAAGTGGCACCCTTGGCACGTGCCTAGTTTCGATCCGCGGAGCAGGTCGCTGGCAAGCCTGGGGAGCGACTACGCCTACTTGCTATATTCCTTCAGGTAACCCTGGAACTGCTGGCGGTGGGCTTCTTCTTCACTAAGGATCTCAATGGCGAGGTTTTCGCTCACGTAGTCGTGGTGGTGTCGGGCCAGCTCGATGAGTTTTTCATAGTGGGCGATGGCCTCTTCCTCGGAGGCGATTACGCCCCTGATCACGGCAACGACATCGGTCGGGTCGCTGGGTGGTTGAAGCATCTTCTGCTCGAATTTCAACGCGAGGCTGCCGGGAATGGCCCCGCCCAATTGCTTGATGCGATTGCCTAACTGCTGGGCGTGGCCAAGCTCTCATTGAATATCGCTCAAGAGGGTCTGCTTGATATGATCGGCTCGCACACCTTCCAGATCCAGCGCGTTGGCCAGGTAGTTGATCACCGTTTCCACTTCCATGCAATAAGCTTTTTGCAATGCGTCCAGGACCTCCTTACTGGGTTTGCTCATAGAGTCGCTCCTTGTTAGGGTGCATTCGCAATTATCTTAGGAAGTGGGCAACGAGTTGGGGAAACTAGGAGGATTGGTGGCCTGGTTGGGGAGGTGGCGTTTCCAGCGAGCGACGACGGCCACTAGCAGCAGGATACCTACACCCATGCCCACACCTACCAGCAACAATAACTCACGGCTGACGCGTGGGCCGGTCCGCCCCAGGAGGGATTCCGTGCCCAAAAGCCGACGCGCCTCGATTTGTACCGCAGCGTTACTGCTGGACTCGAGCTTTTCCACCAGGCGGATAATGTCGGGTTGTTCGCGGAGAAAACCGGGGCGTTTGCGTTCGGCTTCGTAAAGGGTGCGCAACGTCGCCAGTTGCACCATACTGACGGCGGCGGCATCGTAGCCCTGGGGGGAATTGTCTCGGTAACGCTCTATCAAAACTTTTTCGTCCAGCAATTCTTCCAGCAGCCGCCACGGCGTACGCGGACTGTGGCGCCGCAATAATCCCAGGGCGGCGTTGTATTGAATCTCCTGGATGGCTCGTTGCGGAGTAACGCTTTCCAGCAGCCGAGGTACTTGCTCGCTGCGCAGCAGGTCAAGCAAAAGCGGTTCCAGTTGCGCCTCGGGCCAGTTGGCAAGAGCCAGACAAGCGAACTTGCGGCTCATTTCGTCCTCGCAGTTTACCGCTAAAGCCAAGGCCTCGTCGAGTTGCCGGACCAGAGCCGGTGGGGAGCCGAATGGCTTTTCCCTACTCGGCATGAATGCAACTTCTCCTGACGCTTGCGCAGCGGCTCGCCGGCTCTCCAAATAGTCCAAGGCCAACCGGGCGAATTCCCCTTTTCTTCCCTCCTGGCTGGCGCAGTCTCGCAAACTGTGCCAGACCCTATCTTGTTCTTCCGCAGGCATGGCTTCTAGCTCTTCGAGGCGTCCGCCCAAATTGGCCAGGGCAACCAAACTGTTGCGGACGCGCAAACCAGGCAGGTTCACCGTGCGACTGGCCTGGCCGTCATCCAGGTATTCGATGTGGCGCACATTGTCGCGGATCATCCGGCAGAGCACGGGCACACCCACGGGCACATGGAAATGTCCCAGCGCTGCGGGCAAAAACTCTGCCAGATGCGGGGCTTGGCCGGGATCATTTCCCACCGTGGCAGAAGCCTCGCGGTTGAGCTCTTCTTCGAGCAGACCCGCCAAATCCAGGGCAAAGGCCACATCCAGGCGCAGAGACTGCTTCCGCGGCAAGATTTGCGCCAAATCCTGGGCCGTGCGCCAGCGCACCGGGTCATGGTTGGAACGCAGTCCTCTTAGGAAATCCTGCGGCTCATAACTGCCCGGAGCCAGCCAACCGAAAAACAACCAAACCAGCCCCACCAGCACTGCCACTACCAACCCGGGGATGAGAAACAATTGGGCGAGGAACGTCCCGCTGGGCGGTTCCACAGGCGGCAAGGCCGGTTCCGCCCTTTCGAAAACTGGACCGTTCTCGCCATTCGGGGAATCGCGCGGTTCTGGAAGAGGCTCGCTCATGGAAATATGCGCCGCGTTGCCATTTACTCCCGCGTACAATGCTTCGGGACACGCAGCCAACCTGACGCCAAGGTCACTGATAGTGTAGGGGATGGTATGGGGGAGGCAAGCGACTTGCATCAGTAATTGCTGGAAATGAGCCATGCCTCTAACGTTGGAGGAATACGCGGAATACCTAGACAAGCGAAGTGATTTAAGCTGGCCTAGTCTGGCGAGCGTTCGACCGCGAAAGGCTCGCCCCTTCCTCGTCAAGCTCCCAGGAATTCGCGGCATCATCTTGGGCTGTTACGGCGTCTTGGTAGCCATTACCGGCGGCGATCTGGTTTGGTTACCCGAGGACAAGTTCCTCGTCGAGCTGGCCTTCGACAAACTGGTGCGCGAGTTCAAGCTCTGGCAGGCGATGACCCGCAAACCAGGCAATCCTGCCGACCAACTGCGCATGATGTATCAGCAGGCCCTGGAAGAGCTGCAGTTTCAGCCTGGAGGACGGGATCGTTATCCCGAGGTGCGTGCGGAAAAAGTTTGGGAAGCGGTTTTCAAGAAACTCAAGCCCAGCGAATTCAGCTTCGACCCACTATTTTACGGGGATTTGATCGAGTTCTGCTCGAAGGTGGCATATTTCTACAACCGCAGTATTCAGGCCACGCAAGCGATGCCCCATGCATGGTCTGTGCTGGAACAAGCCCAAAAGCGCCTCGATTTTCAAGGGCTACTCGCCGATGGCCAACAGTTCAGCCGCGTCCATTTGGTGCGCGGATTGCACCAGCAGGGGATGAAGGGGCCGCTCGAGGCGCTGATTCCCGAAGCACAGCAAGTGTGGTCTTACCAGGTAGATGGGCGGAAGCCTTCGGAGCGGATGTTCCGTGCCTTGCTGGAACGCACCGAGCGTGCTGGGCTGCAGCCGCATGAAGTGCTGCTGGTGGGTTGCAGCATGGAAGCCGACATCGCCCACGCCCGGCGTCTCGGTTTTCGTACGGCGCTGTTCGTCGGGGATATGAATGCAGTGCGCGCCAGCAACGAGCAAATTAACGATCCGCGTTCCCGTCCTGACATCCTGTGCACGGAGCTCCCTCAGATCCTGGAGTGCCTCGACTAAATTTGCCGTCTCCGTACGAAGGCCACAGGTGTAGTATGATGGCATAAGGTACCTAGCCCAGAATCGTCCCAGGCCAGCAGGGGCTTGACCATGCCACGCGCCGCGCTTTTCGACATTACGCAACTCGACTTCAGTAAGCCAGTCTTCACGCTGGCGGACATCCGCCAGTACAATCCGCAGCGCTATGAAATGGAGATGCTAACGGCGGTGGTGTACGCCGACCCCGAAAAACGGCTGGCCGTGGGCTACTATGACGTCCCACGCGAGCCATTCTGGTTGCGCGGGCACATGCCGGGCTTCCCATTGATGCCAGGCGTGCTGATGTGTGAAGCGGCGGCGCAACTTAGCGGCTTTTATGCGCGCTACCTGAAACTGATTGAAGGCGATTTCCTGGCCTTTGGCGGCCTCGAAAACGTCCGCTTCCGCTCACCCGTTTTTCCTGGAGACCGGCTGGTAATCGTGGCCCAGCTTTCACGCATTCACCGCTTGCAAATCCAGTCCCAGACCCAGGGATTCGTCAACGGCAAATTCGTCTTTGAGGCTGAGGTCATCGGTGTGCCGTTTTATCGGGAGAAAAAACCATGAGACGGACATTGATACCTCGGGACAAACGCCTGCCTCTGGAGCAGCTGGCCCCGTATCTGCTCTCCGTAAGCGACCCGCCGACTCCTTTCGACTTCGCAGCCATTTTCGATAACAGGCAGCCGGTCGAACTCGAGGTCGGATTTGGTAAAGGAGGGTTCCTACTGCAATCGGCCTTGAGCCACCCTGAGGTCAACTATGTCGGCATAGAACTCGAAAAGGCGCTAGTGCTCTACGTCGCCACACGCCTGGCCAAGCGAGGGTTGCGAAATGCGCGACTGATTCACGGGGATGCCCGGCGGGTGTTGCCACTTTATTTTCCCGATGCTTGTTGCCAAGCCGTGCATGTCTATTTCCCCGATCCCTGGTGGAAACGCCGACACAAAAAGCGACGTTTGTTTCAGGAGGACTTCGTGCGGCACTGCGAGCGGATCTTGCAACCAGGCGGCCAACTCCTTATCGCTAGCGACGTGGAGGAGTATTTCGGCGTGATGACGGATTTGGTGCGAACGCAAACCCGCTTGCAGCCCGCTGAGACACCACCCGCACCCACTGACCCGCAGTGGATGACCAATTTCGAGCGTAAGGCACTCCAGGAGGGCCGTTCTGTATTTCGCGCGGCCTACAGGAAGGTGGCCGAAGAGGTGAGCGGCCAGCTGATATCGGGACAATCGGCTGGTAATACTTCCCAGAGCGTGCCTTCTGCTTCGCCCGCGGCAGGCTCTGCATTGTGAAATTGGCAGGGGGAGTCCCAACTTCGCGGCAGACTGGTGCCAGCTGCTGTGGTTGTGCCTGCCGCAACGGAAAGCCAGATTTCCTACGATGGCTGCCGAGGGTTGGACCGTGGCGGAAACGATTTTGATTGTGGACGATGAAGAATCGGTTCGCCGCACACTCTACGAATGGTTGCGCGACGCCGACAGCGAGTGCGAACTGTTGCAGGCGCACGATGCGGAATCCGCTCTGCGCATTGCCAGCACGCGCAGCATTGACCTAGCCATTCTCGATTGGAATCTCGGTGCCGGTCAGAATGGTCTGCAACTCCTGGAAGACTTGCGGGTCTTTTCGCCGGAGGTGGTAGCGATTCTGGTTACGGGCTATGCCCACCAGGCGACACCCCTGGACGCTCTGCGCATGGGAGTGCGCGACTATCTCGATAAGAGCCGGGATTTGCGTCGGGAAACGCTGTTGGCCATTGTGCGTCGGCAACTGGCGCAGATCCGACCGGCCAAACGGCAGCGCGAACATCTGGCGCGCGTTCAACAATTTCGCCAGGCAATCGAAGTAGTGTTACCTTTGGTGCAAACTACGGCACAGCTGGCTACTCTGGTACCCGTTTCCGAAGCACTGCGCGCGTTGCTGCGGTTGGCCCAAGCAGTGTTTCAGACCGACCAGGGTGTACTCATAATCCGCCTGCCAGCCCCAGCGCCAACTCCGGCGTCACGTCCCGGCTCGAACAACGCTTGCGAGTCCGGCCAATCCGCAACCGTCTTGCCCGCCGCCTACACCGTGCTGAACCTTGCCGGTCAACCGATTCACTCTGCCAGCACTGACTTCGCCGATACGTTAGCCGCCGCTACTCTTGCCATGCAGGAAGTGTGTGTCCTGAGTGATTTACGCGACGCCCAAACTCGCTTTGCCGTTCGCTTGCAGAGTTACGAACAAGGCCATCGCAGTCTGGTGGCTATTCCCGTGTTGGTGGAAAACGGTCAGGCTGCTGTGTTTGAGTTGCTGGACACACCGTGGGGGGAATCGCCCTGGAGCGATTGGCATCGGGCTGTGATGCAAAGCTTCCGCGAGATGGCCCACTTCACCTTGCGCCAGGTTTTTGCCGAACGCCAACTGCACGCAGCATTATGTCGCGCCCTGGAATTGGCCGTGCAGTCCACGCGGGATGTGACAGGGTTCAACAGCGAAGGTGTGCCTGCGGTTACACCCGATTGGAAAGCGTTGCTGACCCAGCCGGGACTTCTGCCACGTGAATCCGAAGCTTTAGTCACGCTGGCCGAACGGCTTCAGGCGCTGCATCGCAAGTACGGCGCGCCCGTTCTACGCTTCTGCCAGGAGCTACTGCACCAGCTGGAACAATTCCTCGGCCAAATGCTCGAGCCGCCAGCGGAACCCTGAACCTCACCTCGCTTTTCCGATGACACCATGGCTGGGCCTGCGGATATCATTTGGGGATTACAGCGCTTGCTGGACATGGAACAGCTATTGCGTGATCCGCAGGCGGATGGGGCAGGGGTGCGGGTAGCCGTGATTGATACCGGCGTGGATGTGGCCACTTTGCACCAGCGTTGCCGCCAACGCAACCAGGAACCTGCCATCATAGAAGGGGTGGTAATCACCCCTGCGGGTCAGCCCTTGCCGCACAGCGGCCGACACAGTGCGCCTCACGGCACGACCGTGGCCGATATCATCCTGCACTGGGCGCCACGCATCGCTTTATTTTCCGCCGACGTCTTCGGTGTGGACGGGGTTTGCACAGTCGAGAAACTCCTGGCTGCGCTCCGCTGGGCAGTGGATACCTGTCAATGCAAGTTGCTCAACCTCTCCATAGGTATATCCGAAGAGCGATTGCAACCGCCAGCACGCCGCCAGGCTTTGTGCCAAACCATCCAGTATTGCTATCACCGCGACGCCATCCTCGTAGCTGCCGCTCATAACGACCATCCCCTGGTGTTGAGCTACCCCGCAATCATTACTCCGCCGTTACTTTCAGTCCGCAAAGGCGATTCGGACGACGCGCTACTTTTTCGTTATGCCCCGGATACTTTCACGGAGTTTCTCGCACGTAGCTGTGCGTATTTCGGCCCATTTGCAACAATGTCCGCCACTAGTTGGGCGGCCGCTCATCTCACCGCGATCGCAGCACGCCTGCTCTCCCTCAAACCAGACTTGAAGCCCTTTGAGATCAAAACTCTCCTCTACTGGATCAGCCGTTCCAACACCTTTGCTCAGAAGGTATCGCATTGCGACATCTTTGGACGCAAAATGCCAGGAGCGGTGATCATGGGCCCGCCGTGCTTTAGCGCAGCACGCATCGACATTTGCACAGCCATTGCGAACAAGATGCAAAGAGCGGTGGACATCGGCCCGCCGTGCATGTTAGACGGTTGCGATAGTCCGACACCCTGTAAACGCAATTCGCTTACGGCAGCTAACCCAGCACACGCACCGTCTGCCTCGGCACGCAATCCCATTATTCGAGTAGGAGAACACTGCTGCCGTTCGGCTTCGCCCAAACGCGCTAATTCTCAGCGGCCAACGTACGCCCCTGAACAAGGATTTCGCCTGCTTCCAAGCGGAGGTTGGTAAAGTGAAAGGTCGGGGCGCGGCGTGAGGATTGGAAGCGAATCGCCGCTACGGGTAATCCTTCATAACGGTACCAGATGATTTCCAGATTGCGGCGGCGCAGCACGTGCGCCAAAAGTTCCTGCACATATCGCACAGGCACCGGAACCGCTCCCATCCGCACCCGGCGAATCTGCACGAGCAGCACCTGCGGCTCAGCAGCACTGACCCACAGTCGCAGCTCCAGCGACACTACCACACGCCAAAAACCTTCTCCATAACGGAAGCTAACGCGCACCAGACCCGGTTCCAGCACCACGCGGGGATCACGTACACCCGGGGGCAATTCTGTGCGGTCAAGGCTCGATTCCACGAAACCTTCGGCCAGGTAGCTGTTGATTTGCTCCTGGCGTAGCCGCAATTGCCAGGGTTTGTCGGGTTCGGGATCGGTGAGCAAGCTCAGGAGCGTGCTGATTTGGCGGTAGAACTCCGCGGAGAGTTGGCTGCGCTGCGGGCTCGGTGGGATAGCGGCACGGCGAAACGAAGAGGGCTCATGCCGCAGCAGCAACACCATCCCTGTAAGCAGGGCGAGCAGGAGAATCAAAAGCGATACTGGCGCCCACCAGTTACGCCGAAATATCATAGGTCAAGCCGCCTATTGCTTACGTTTCCTGGCTTCCATCGCTTTCTCGGGTGGGGCCAGATGGTGACCAGCGGATAGGCCCTCAGCGTGCCAGATCCGATTCCATGAAAGTATCGGTACGCCCCGCGCTGCTGCCATTTTCCTGGGCCGCCTGCTCCTTGCGGGGCACGCCTGCAGTGCGGCCATTTTAGGCTGCCCTGCACGTCTCGCAGTGGGAAGGACGAATTGCCGAACCTTGCCACTGGCGCGGCTGCGCCACGCTGCCTTGCATGGGATCGCTTAATTCGCGCTAGATCCTGCAAGTCGCCAGGATGCTAATCGCGCTGCCGATTTTGGTCAAGTGCACACCTCTTTCCCGAGACCGACCATCACCCGACTAGCGCTTGGCCTCAGGAAGTGCTCTCGCCTTTCGCTTTCGCTCTCCAACTCTAAGAGTGGCAGGTTCTGGCTCACCGTGCATGGTGGGCAACGTATTTTCGTTTGGAAGTCAGTAAAACGTCATAGCACTGAAGGCCGCGGAAGAAAGTCGTCATCACATTGTCACGGATACTCGTGGGCCTGACGATTTCAACAGCCGATGCCGCTTGCCCTCCTGGAAAATGCTATCTACAACGATTACCAAGCCTGCCTGAACAACTAGGCCGCTAGGAACGGCTAGCTCAGCAAACTGGAACAGCCGCGAGTTTGATTTCCCTTAGAACGACTCGAGGGTTTAGTAGCCGTCCCAAAGCCGAAGCAGAAAAAGTTCGGGACTCGACGAATTGTCGGGCTTCCTGGTGGCCTGGGGCATCGAAATTCTTCGTGCAAAGTGAGCTTACGCGACTCTCGTGGGAGGGATGCGCCATGAAACGCCTGATGATTCTAGCGGTAGTGGTGGTGACGATTGCTGGGCTAGTGGCGTGGAGTACGGGACAGGCCCCGCTCCGCCCTGCCCTGCAAGTTGAGGTGGCCGAACGCAACCCCTGGACGCACTTGCGGGTCAATCGGAATGACGAAGAGTTTCAGTTCGTCATCGTCAGCGATCGTACTGGAGGCCATCGCCCGAAGGTTTTCTCGCGGGCCGTTGAGTTGATCAACCTGTTGCAACCAGCCTTCGTGGTGTCAGTCGGCGATTTGATCGAAGGATACACCGAAAAACTCGACCAGCTTCAGGCGGAATGGCGCGAATTCGATAGCTTCGTTCACCGCCTGCAAATGCCGTTCTTTTACGTGCCGGGCAATCACGACTATTCTAACCCCTTGCAGGAACGCCTCTGGAAAGAGAAGTTCGGCCGGCCGTACTACCATTTCCTCTATCAGGATGTGCTCTTCCTTATGGTTAATTCAGACGACCCGCCTAAGACTTCGGAGGGTCACATTTCCAAGGAGCAAATCGAATACTTTCGGCGAGTGTTGGAGGGGAATCCGCGCGTGCGCTGGACGCTGGTATTCTTGCATAGGCCTTTGTGGGCGACACAAAAGGTGGCGGAGACGGGCTGGCTGGAGTTCGAGCAGCTATTGACCGACCGGCCCTACACCGTTTTTGCCGGGCATGTCCACCGGTACAAGCGCTTTGTGCGTCATGGCCGGGTTTATTACCAGCTGGCCACGACAGGCGGGACGAGCAAAATGCGCGGCCTGGATTACGGCGAATTTGACCACGTGGTCTGGGTCACCATGAAGAAGACTGGTCCCGTGTTGTGCAATATCCTGTTGGATGGCATTTACCCAGAAAACTTGCAGATACCCGAAACCGAGGAGCCAGGCCACAAACGGAAGATGGTACCGACCACGCCTGTGGAAGGCAGGGTGACGTTCAAGGGAGAAGTTGTACCAGGGGCGCTGGTCACCTTCTTTCCTGTGGACCCTGATTCCAATCCGCGCGCGGATTCCTTGGTGGATGCCAGCGGTCAGTATCGCTTGAGCACATACACTGCCTGGGACGGTGCGGCGGCTGGGAAATATAAGGTGACCATAGTATGGCGGCGCGAACGCGAAGACGGTTCGACAGTAAATCTGCTGCCG
>BEIM01000080.1 GCA_002898995.1 bacterium HR36 | reverse complement strand
TTCCACTACGAGCTTGCCCTGGTGAACACGGCTGACGTTAGACAAATGACGGTGCAATTCCTGTTCCAAGGCCATGCGATCTATCGCCCCAGAACGGAAATCGTCAGCGACATGCTGCATAATCCCCTGGGCGTGTTGCTTCTGCGCCGCCTCTACCATCTCCAACACGATAGCGACTACCCGTTCGCGATCCGTGAGCACAAGATAGTCAGCCAGAGCGACCAGACCCATGATCAGTGCCATGCCCAGCACCCCTAACAGATACACGGCGCGTTGCGTGTACACCGTAGCCAGCAATAACAGCACGCCGACACCAGCAGGGACCCAATATGCCCAAGTCGGTTCATCCACCAACCAATCCCACATGCCTAGCCCCGGATTTTAGTTCCCTGCTCCATCACAGCGCTGCTGCTTCTGCAACCAGGAACGAATGGCTTCCTGACCCCTGATCGGCGGCTGGCATACCCCCGTTTCGCACACGAAAATAGCCACGTCCCCGACATGGGGCTTGCCGGCTAGTAATGCGAAGGGTGCGTACCTTTCTGGTGGGCATTGCGGCTCGACCCAGGCCAGCAAACGCCGCGGGGCAAATGTTGACCAGCACCATTGCCGCACCTGCCGTAACGCATCGCTTTCCCGCGGTCCGACACATACCACTTCCTGCACCGGCCCAACCGCGAAATCCACCGCACAGAGAAAATGCCCAAACGCCGTGGGAATCCGCTCGGCCCACGGTGCCAGCCAGCGAAACACCTCCTCGGCGCGCTGGCGGAATTCGTTGCGGCCGGTGTAGTGCCAAAGGCGTGTCAACAGCCAAGCGGCTGCACTGTTGCCCGCGGGGGTCGCTCCATCCTGCGTATCCTTTTGCCGTACTAACAAAGGCTCATGCGCAGACTGGGCGTAATAAAACGCCCCATGTTCATCGTCGTGAAACCGCCTAATCATTTCGTCGGCCAGGGCTACCGCGGTCTCCAGCCAGTCTAATTGGCCTGTGCATTGGTAGAGGCTAACCAGGGCGTCGGCCAACAAGGCATAATCGTCCAGGAACGCGGGAATTTCCGCGGGCGTGTCTACTAAGCGCGAATGATAAAGTGCGCCTGCCTCCGAACGCAAATGAGACAGAAGCCATGTCGCAGCTTGGGCAGCCTGGTGCAGATAACGTTGGTCGAAGACAGCGCCGGCTAGGGCCAACGCTTGAATCATCAGGGCGTTCCAGGCGGTGAGAATTTTTTCGTCGCGCGCGGGCGGCATTCGCCGCTGCCGGGCTTGCAGCAAGAGACGCTGCGCCTCGGCCAATTGACGCAGCAACTCTGTTTCCGACTTACGCAGCAAGCGCGCGCACTGCGCCAAGGGTTTGGCTTGCGCAAGGATCGTCTTGCCTTCCCAGTTGCCGTGCTCGCTCACGTCGTAAACATAAGCGACCACGTCAAACAACTCCGGCCCCAGCACCGCCCGCAATTCTGCCGCCGTCCAGACGTAGTATTTGCCTTCCTCGCCTTCGCTGTCGGCATCGAGGCTACTGTAAAATGCACCACCAGGCGCAGTGAGTTCGCGCTGCACCCAGGCCAGCGTTTTTTCCACCACGCGGCGGTAAAGCGGCTGGCGTGTTACCAGCCAGGCTTCTGTATAAGACAGCGCCAAAAGTGCATTGTCGTAAAGCATTTTCTCGAAATGAGGCACGAGCCAGCGCTCATCGGTGCTGTAACGGTGAAAGCCGCCGCCGACATGGTCGTAAATGCCGCCATGCGCCATGCCCTCTAATGTCAAACGCACCATATCGAGGATATCTGCTTCGCGCCAGCGCTGATACGCTCGCAGCAAGGCTCGCAATTCCAGGGCGTGTGGAAACTTGGGAGCCCCTGCTAACCCGCCATAAGTGCGGTCGCAATGGGCTTGCCAGACTTCGACGAGCTTGCGCAGTAGTTGTTCCGAAGGCTCACTTACGGGCAACGCCAGCTGTTGCGTTCGCCGCAGATGCTCGGTGACTTCTTCGGCCGTTTGCTGAATGTCGGCGCGACGCTGACGCCAGGCCTGAGCGAGGGCCGCGACGATTTCGCGGAAACCAGGACGACCCCAGCGCCGTGTCGGCGGGAAATACGTTCCCGCGTAAAACGGTTGCAAATCGGGCGTCAGAAAGACCGACATCGGCCAGCCCCCCTGACCCGTCATGGCTACCACGGCCTGCATGTACAACTGATCAATATCCGGACGCTCCTCGCGATCTACCTTGATGTTGATGAAGTTCTCGTTGAGCAAGCGAGCGATTTCCGGGTCTTCGAAACTTTCGTGCTCCATGACATGGCACCAGTGGCAGGCGGCATAGCCGACGCTGAGAAAAATGGGCTTGTCTTCTCGCCGGGCCCGTTCCAGCGCCTCTGCGCACCACGGATACCAGTCCACGGGATTATCCCCATGCTGCCGCAAATAGGGGCTGGCCGCGTTCGCCAACCGATTCTTGGTGCTCGTCATGTTCAGGCTCTCCCGTGAGTCCGCCCCGGGTGGCTTAGCCGATCTTATCACACTCTTCCGCTCTCCCGCCTACTACCCCGCAACCTCCACGCTTTGCTTCTTTGGGTCTTGCCAAATAATAGGGGCACGCTGTTTGCGGCACACCTACATCTCCGAACCCGGCCAAATGCGAGGCGACTTTGCCGACATTTGCCGCCTGCTTCCAATATACGCCGCGCTAGTGAGTACCGGCACCAACTTGGGGTCGCCCGCCTTAGGTTCATACCCATCCCTGACATTTACCCAGCGCTTCGCCCTCGGACCAGCGAACCAGCAGGAAGAAACCGACCGCGGTTTCTGGGAGTGCTGTTGCACCGCACCAAAGTGGCCTGGCCATTTTGAACGAGCGGCGCAAGAGATTTCCAAGCATTCGTTTGACAAGCCCTGCAACATCAACGACATACCCAGGGTAAGCGTATGTTCGTCGGTCTGACATCATCCCCGTGCAGGCAATCCACAAATGCAGGGTGCCCTTCCGAGGAGCGACCTAGCGGTAATCCTCGGCCCGGAGAGAAACGCATATGATTTCTTTGTCATTGCGCACGAACATGCAGCGCTGGGCAAAGGCCGGATGCACCCAAACCACTTCACGCCCCATCGCCGCACCCGTTGGCTCAATCACTTTGGCACGGGAGATTTCCTTGTATCCCTGCGGGGTCAGTTGGGCGAGGATGAGTTCTCCTTTTTCGTTGAACAGGAAGAAGCGGTCGCGGTGGGGAATGAGAAAGGCGTTGGCCCAGCGTGCCGGGCGTTCCCCCGTAGTAGCGGCGAAAGTTTCCCATACGCGCTCGCCGGTATCTGCCTTCAGACAGCGCAACTGTCCATAGCTACACACACCGTAAATATAGCCCTCTTTCAGGACTGGGGTGGGGATGATGGAATGCAGACCGTCGGTCTTTTTCTCGCTGTTGCTCTTGCCGCGCCACACCACACTGGCAGCAGGCTTCTGGGCATCCAGACGCAACATCATCGGGCCATCATAAAACGCGGTTACGAAGAGCAGGTCACCCAGCTTGCGTGGCATCGGGATGGAGAGGCCAGAACGAACGCGGAACGGCTGCCGCCAATAGACGCGACCGGTTTCCGGGTCGAGGCTCTCGACGGCTTCAGGATGCCAGATAATGAGCTGGCGAACGCCGGCATGTTCATAAATCACGGGCGGACAATAACCAGGTTCCGCCGCCGAAAGCGCACGCCAGATCTCCTTGCCCGTGAATTTGTCCAGGGCCACGACCAGGCTACCGTCGCCGCCAGCCAGGGTGATGAGCTTGTTTCCATCCACCAGGGGATGGCCCGCGTAGCCCCAGAGCGGAACTTCGCACTTATATTCCGCTGGTAATTCCTTGCTCCAGATCACGCGGCCACTTTGCACGTCTAGGCAGAGGAGGTGTCCCATGGCTCCCAGTGTATAAACGCGCTCACCGTCCACAGTGGGTGTGCAGCGCGGCCCGGCGGGATAACTGATGCGGTAACGGGCTGGATAACGATGCTGCCAGAGAATCTTACCGGTGTCGGCATCGAGACAAAGCACACTTTCGTAGCCAGGAGTATCGCCGCGCAGGAACGGGTTGGCTTGTTCGCGGGCGTCGGGATTTTTGCGCCAATCGGTGACGAAGACTCGTTTGCCGGCGACCGCCGGGCCTGCATAACCTCCACCAATCGGAGTGCGCCAGACAACTTTCAGGCCGCTTGCGGGAAAACGCTCGACGATACCGTCTTCGCGCCACACACCATCCCGCTGTGGCCCGAGCCATTGCGGCCAGTCATCCGCTTGCACGGCAGGCAGCCAGCCGCCGGCCAGAGGGAGCACGAAGGCCCCTAATAGGGTCAGCGCCAGCACGCTGATCACGCCCAGGTCTCGCCCGTTTACGACACTGGCCAATCGTTTGCTCCGGTTGAGCACATAGCACAGTCCGATCACGCGATAGCTCCCGCTGGGCAGAAAGATCAAAAGCGGGCTCAGGCTTGCAGGTTTTCGAGCAATTCTTTGCGGCGCACCAGGCGCTGGCCGCGACATTCGTCCATTCGCAACACTTGCAACAGTCGCTTGCGCAACACGCCGCAAACTTTCTCGACAGCGGTGCTCGAAATGTTTAGCAGAGGAATGGCACCGCCTGCGCGGCGATCATGGCCACCCGCTGTGCCCAATTCGCCTACCACTTGTTGCAAAACCACGCCGGCCTTTCCACGAGCATGAGCGGTTCGCAATGAAATAATCAGCCGATCCTGGTACACCCCAGCGCACAGCGACCATTCGATGCCTTCTAAACGCAGCAGTAAATCGGCGATTTCTCCTGCGAGTTCGGGTTGTGGCAATTCATCCGCCCAGGAAACGATTAACCGACCGTCGTAAATAAACGTGTCTTGCAGAGCCTGCAGTAACGCCTCGAAATAAGCCAACGGTAAGCGAGCATGGCGGATGCGTGCCAGCAGGTCTTTGTCCACCAGCGGATAGAGCCGCTCCAGGGCCACATCATCCAGGGCAGATGCTTCGCGGGGATAACCGTTGATTTCCGATTCGATGCCATAAAACAGGGCTGTGGCAACAGCGCGGCTGGGTTGAATGTTTTGCTCCTGCAAATAACTGGCGACGATGGTGCAGGTGGCGCCGACGTCGGCGCGTACGTCCACAAACGGGATGCCGCGTAGCTGGCCCAAAGTTTCGTGATGATCAATGACGCCAAACACCTCCACCTCTTCCGGAACGTTGTGGCGACCCGTACCCGGCTGGCTGTCCACCATGATCAAGGCCCAGTCCCGCGACCACTGCACCTCTTCAATGGGCAGCAGCTTCAGATTCAGGCATTCGACCATAGCGCGGTTTTCTGCGCGGCCCAGAATGCCATCGCGGGTCAGAACCGTCGGTTTGCCTAATGTGTGTTCGAGCAACCAAGCCAGGCCAGCCATGCTCCCTAAACTGTCTGGGTCGGGATTGATGTGGGAAACCAAAAACACGCCGCGAAAGCGTTGCAAGCCTGCCAACAGAGCCTCGGAACGACATGCGATAGCCCGTGTGGAAGCGCCGTTGCGCCCCGATCCGTTACCGTTGCGATAGCCACTGGTGCTTCGTTCCATGTAGGTTTTTATCCTGCTGGATCTTCGGATTTTGCCTAGCTTATTTATTGTATCGCACGTGTCGGTTGGCGCCAAACCGTCCCTGCAGGTCTGCTCCACCGACTGTTACTTCCGAACTCACCTAAACCCTTACTTTTGTGGCTTGGCCTTATCAGGCTTTGGCTCTTCGGGTTTGGTTTTCGACGAAATCGCAGCAACTTTATACTCGACCAACTCGAGCAAGGTTTCCTGTTCACCTAGCTTGACGCTAAACTTGACAGGGCCGACATTGGGAGCAAACCAAATAGTCAGGCTAAGCTTTTGGTTGTCCAGCTGCAAACCGTCGCCACCAACTTTCAGGCATTGGAATTTGCCCGCCCGAGTCACGACCTCTTCGTTCAAGGACTGTACGGTGAGCTTCCCCTGGATCCTGCGATCCTTGACCTGGGCTTGGAAGGACCAGGCCTCATTGAGCTTGGGCGGGTTTTTGAGGATCAGGATGGGCGGATTCAGCGGCACGTCATTGGCGGCCAGGCGGTAAATCCCGTCGTCGCGTGCGGCTAACACCTCCCACGAAACCACGCGATTCCCAACGCTCGTTTCCACGCGATAGCCTGTTTCGTCCTTGACCTTCTCTTGCTGCGAGACCTGGGTTACGCTTTCTGCGCCTGCGGAATTGACGTAGCGCCAGGTGTTTCCCACCGCCAGGGGAAAATAAATGCGCACGTCCTGCGGAACAGGCTGTTGTTGACCTAGCAGGATGCTTTCTGGCCCTACCATCATTAGGCCGACAACACCGACGGCGAACGCCATCCGCAACAAAATCCGCAACAAAATCCGCAACAAAACTACCATCATTAGGCCGACAACACCGACGGCTAACTTCAGCCACCAGCGCTTTCTGCCAATGTATTTAGCGGTCATCCCGGCACGGACTCCTTCTTCGCGTCTTGCAGTCTTGGAATGCATAGACCATCGGCCCAATATTGTACGAACTCCGCCCACAATGCAAGACGTCGGCGACGAAAATGCGAGCGGCAAGCGTATCCGCGGCAAACGTGCATGGCCTTGCCAGGGGCTGATTATCCAGAATTCCTGGCTCTGACCTGGCGCCTGTAAAACTCAGCCACGACAACTAACGGCGCTCCGCCTCGAGACGCGAGAAATCAACTTCTGGCTCTTCATAGCGGCGCTCCATTTCATAAACCCGTTCCCAGTTGGCGGGATGCCATGCCTCACTTTGGTCGCACTCTTCCAACTTGCGTTGGCAGCGAACGCAATAGCGTGCGTAGGGCAGGACCTCCAGCCGGGCGAAACTAATTTGCCGCCCGCAGTTTTCACACAGGCCATAAGTCTCCTGCTGGAACTTTCGCAAAGCGTGCTCGATCAGTGCCAGTTCCTGCACCTCCAGTTCCATTGCCTGATAGTGAAGTTCCTGAACGCCAGCTACCGTGGCGGCGTCGGCAACATCGCCCTCACTGGTGGGCAATTCAAACGACTGCCCATTCTCGCCGAGAACCCGACGGAGCGCTTCGCGACGCTGGCATAAATACTGCCGGAGTTTTTCCAGTTGCTTGCGGCGTCTGGCCATGATGCCACCTCCTACCCTGCTCTTGCATGATGCGCGTGCGTTCTTGAGTCGAAGCCCTCAGGCCAGATTGGTTTTATCCGACCTTTCATATCGCAAAAACAATGCCACTGTGCGCAACTGGCAAAAACGGAATCAGCTGCGCGCAATCCCTCCACGATTGCTCGAAATCTGCAGGCGATGCGCGCGGTCTCCAATCCGAAGTAGTACCTGCGGGTACCCAGCCACTGGACGCTGCCTGTGCGATTTCGCTACAAAGACGGCAAGGGATGCGCGCGATTTTCGTCGTATTCGTGCCGAAGGGGAAAAGCCATGGCCCGCTCCGAGCCTCTGCGTGTTCGGCATCGCCGCTGGTGTACGACGCGGCGTGAATTTCTGGAATTAGCAGGCTGCGGATTCTGCTGGCTGGCATGGCACGCGTTGCAGGCCGCCGAGGTACCCGCTGGCAATCCCCTGGCCGCCAAGCCTTCTCACTTTCCTGCCAAGGCGCGTTCTGTGATCTGGATTTTCATTGAAGGCGGGCCCAGCCACATTGACTTGTTCGACCCGAAACCAACCCTGGCGAAGCTGCATGGCCAACCGCTGCCCCCGAGTTTCAAACGGCCCATTACTCCCATGGGAGTTACGGCGCATTCGCCACTATTAGCCAGCAAACGCACATTCCGCCAGTTCGGCCAATCGGGGATCTGGGTCAGCGATTGGCTACCCGAGATTGCCCAATGTGTGGACGATCTTTGCGTTATTCGCAGCTGCTACGCGGATGGCCTGAATCACGTCGGCAGTGTGTGCCAAATGAACACAGGCAGCATCTTGGCAGGCCGACCCAGCCTCGGGGCCTGGACACTGTATGGGCTTGGTTCCGCCAACGAAAACCTGCCCGGCTTCGTGGTGCTCCAGGATTATCCCGAAGAGCCGGCCGGCGGCAGTCGCAATTGGGGGACGGGTTTTATGCCGGCCACCTGGCAGGGCACGCGCTTCCGGGAAGGTGACTCACCCGTGCTCTATCTGCGTCCCAGCGAACCCATCTCCCAGCAGCGGCGTCGGCTCGATTTCATCCAGCAGCTCAACCGACTCCACGCGGAGCAACGCCGCGAGGATAGCGAACTGGAAGCCCGTATTGCTGCCTATGAACTGGCTTTTCGCATGCAGGCGGCTGCCCCCGAGGTCGTCGACCTGAGCCGCGAAACCGAGGAAACCAAACGCCTCTATGGCCTGGATCGCCCTGAAACCGAACGGATGGCGCGTTGTTGTTTGCTGGCGCGGCGATTAGTCGAGCGCGGCGTGCGCTTCGTCCAGATTTATTGCGGCTCGGGAAGTAAATGGGACGCCCATTCGGATGTCGAAGGGAACCACAGCCGACTGTGCCGGGCCAGTGATCGCCCCATCGCCGCTTTGCTCAAGGACCTGAAACGTCGCGGGATGCTCGATTCGACCTTGGTGGTCTGGGCGGGCGAGTTTGGCCGGACTCCCATGAGCGAAAGTGGCAACGGCCGGGATCACAATCCCTATGGGTTCTCGGTCTGGCTAGCGGGCGGCGGCATTCGCGGCGGCTTGAGTTACGGTGCCACGGATGAATTAGGACTTTACGCTGTGGAAAACCGTGTTCATGTCCACGACTTGCATGCCACTATCTTGCATTGCCTCGGTCTGGATCACCGCAAACTCACCTACTTTTACAACGGTCGGGAAGAACGCCCTACCCTGAACGGAGGCCGCGTTCTTCGGGAAATCCTCGCCTGAGCTGGCGCTACTTTGTGCCCCTTGCGTGGGCCATGAGAGCATGGAGGGCTAAGGAAGGCGTTGCAGCTCTTGCTGGACTTGTTCCCAACTAAGGAGTTGTTGGGGGGCTTCCGGGAGACGTTCCAGGGGCATGACGACCCAGGGGGCACGTTCGGCCAGAACCCGCCGCACTTCGGCTTCGAGCCGCCGCAACCAGTTAGGCATGTCGAGTCCGGAGCCGCTGGGGGCTTCGAGGAACGGCTCCAGGGCTGCGCGGAGATGCGCCGCCGCTTCGCCCGTGCCTCTGCCCGCTTCGAGCATAGCGGGCTCCACCAACGCGCAGACGTAATCTTCCTGTAATCCCTGAATGAGGCCGCCCTGAATGCGATCGCTAATGCTAATGAGTCTCAAGCCGTAGCGGCGCTCTAAATCAGCCAGGCGTTGGCGCAGTCCTGTCAGGCGATATTGCGTGCGTTGTTCGACCCAGCGCCGCCAGAGTTTGGCGGTCCGCAAGCTCCTTTCTCGCACGAGCACCTCATGCGCCAGACTGAGCGGACGGTATTGCCAGATGAAGCGATCGAACTCCACCTTGAGTTTGAGAAACTCCATCAGCAAGTGCAGGTTTTCCCCGTAATCGGATTGAGCGGTGGTAGCGTTGTAGTCCTTGAATTCCTCGAAGTTGTCGGCAAGGGCGTGCAAAATGATCTCGAGGAAACGAATGGCTTTATCGCGGGGAATGCCGTCGTCGAGTTCTTCGAGCAAGGTAATGGACTCTTGGGCCGATTCCTGGCGCAAGGACTCGAGCCACTGAGCGACCCCCCGATGCAAAATGCCCCTAATGTTAGCCAGGGTGAGGAATTTGGGATGAAAGAGGTCGCGGCCATAGCGCCGAATAAACCGGAGCAGCTCATGCCATTCGTTCGGATCGTGGATGGTTTCGAGGATGGAGAGACGGACAGACTGGCTATGCTGCTGCCAGAGTTTGCCAAAGCAATTAGCAAGTGCCTGGAGTAAATGCAGGACGTTCTCGGGTAAGTTCAGCGGCGGGAACCAGACCGTAGCCGAGCGGACAATAGTGCGGACCGCTCCCTGAAAAGCGGCCTGGAACAAGCGGTCAAATTCGGTGACCCGGCGGGCGCCGCTGACGGGGCGCGTTTCCAATTCCATGGCGCTGGCCAAGAGCCGGTAGGTCGCTTGCAACAAACCCAGGCGCGGGAGGTTTTCGGCGAGCATACGAAATGTCAACAGTAGCGAGCGTGCCGCCAGCAGCGCTCGGGGTTCGCCCCCGGCTTCCAGGGGAACGTAAAGCAAAGGGGCATCGCGGATACTGGTTAGCCATTGCTCCATTTGCGCCGACACGATCAACGGTTCCACTCGTAAACACTCGCGTTCGCATGCAGCCGCTTCCCCTTCGTAGCGCAGCTCATTCTGCACTTGTTGCGGGCTGGTCAAGTCGCTAGCGGCCCGCAACGAACGCAAAGCTAACACAGTTTCCTGGGCGGCTGTCAGAATCTGCTGAAGCAGACCTTCCTGAATCTGGCGGCGGCGTTCGTATTCCGAGACGGCGTCGGGATCGGCTGAAGGTTCGGGAATGGTCTGGGCGTGCACCTCGTCGAGCAATTGCAAGATATCCTGAATCCGCCGTTCGGCACGGTGCCGCCAGTCGG
>BEIM01000079.1 GCA_002898995.1 bacterium HR36 | reverse complement strand
AGGTGGGAATGGCCCGGCTGGAATATCGCCAGGGACGACAGGGAGCAGCGTGCCAGCGCCTGGCTCAGGCTTTGCTCACGGCCAGCGATCACGTCCTGCAAGCGCCATCGGTGATAGGGGCGACGCGGTTGGAATACAT
Organism: bacterium HR36; assembly: GCA_002898995.1. Lineage (GTDB taxonomy): Bacteria > Planctomycetota > Planctomycetia > Gemmatales > HRBIN36 > HRBIN36. Next base: position 10,456 of record BEIM01000079.1, on the reverse strand, counting down.
GGCGTGGACCGTTCTCAGGTACACTGAGACAAGCCTTCCGAACATTCTGGAACCAGCTATCGTAGCCGCGCCCTGGAGTGTGGAAGCGCCCGAAAACCAGTGGTTATGGCTGAACAAGCTCGGCGACCAGGCATTGCGACCTTGGCCCGTCGCGGATGAATCCTGGCAAGTCCGTCCGGATAATACGCCAGAAGAACGCTTGGTCTCAGTGCGCATTGCCCAGCGGAGTGTGCGGGAAGTGTTGCAGCGTCTGGCACAGGAAGCCGGGACGCAGGTCGCCTTCTCCGCTGCAGCCCAAGGTTTGCTGGCCGAGCGTCAGCTTCATGATGTGCACGTGGAGGGTTGGCCGCTGGGCGAACTACTCACCCTGTTTGCAGATACAGCCGACTGTGCCTGGTATCGAGAAGGGAACTCTTGGTACGTTGTGAGCAGCGCTGAGCTGGGGGCTGCTACTGCGCTGGGGGAGCGCCAGACTTGGCTCGAGCAGGTTCGGCAGAGCGTCAACCGTACCGCCCGAGCCACACTGAACCGTCTGCTTCTGCAAAGTCATGATGCGGCGGTGCCTGGGCTACACCGGCTGTTCTGGCTCCGGGGGCTATCCCACCAGCGCCTCCGCGAACGGCACGACGCTGCCATGTGGTGGGAGCGTCTTCTCCTTCGTTGGCCTCAGCAACCCGAATCGTTCTACGCCAGCTTCAATCTGGCGGTGATGCACTGGGAAGAAGGAGACGTGGAAACGGCTAAACGCTACTGGATACGCGCTGCTGACCAGGCTCCAGACCATCGCTTGACCCCTCTGGCATACTTGTATGCGGGGCGCACGGAATTGGAACAACTGCGGGTGGAACAGGCAGTGCCGCTGTTACGCCGCGCTGCCCACATAGCCAAAGCGGCCGATGTACGACCTGCAGCCTTGTTGCTGTTATCAGCCAGTTATTTACATCTCGACAATGCAGTGGCTGCTCATCACTTGCTGGTAGAAAATCGGCGGGTGCTGCAACGCGAACCGGTTCGTAATTGTGCGGCCTTCCTGGATGCTCTGGCCCGCTCCCGATTGCGGCTAGGACGCATGGCCGATCGACGCGAAGCCGAAGATTTGCTCACCGCGTTGCTCCATGTGCCGGATTGGCGTTTCTTGGAACCGTTAGGACCGCTGCTCGCCGGGCAGGCCTGGATGCGCTTACATTTGCCGGAACAAGCCCTGCGCATCTATCGTCAGGCCCTGCCCCGGGCTCGTTCCGAGTGGCGTAAAGAACTGTTGCTGGCGTATGGCGAAAGCTGTCTGGCCCTGGGTTTGCATGAGGAAATCCAGCGAACCATGAGAGAACTGTTGCAGTCGGCCGACGTAGAACGCACCGCAGCAGGGCATTGGCTGCTGGCGCGTTCAGCACTGCACCAAGCCGATTACCAGAAAGCCATCGAACATGCCCGTCAAGTGCTTCTGCAGCCGGCCAAAGTTCCTCGCGAATCGGTGCTGCGCTTGCTCGGGGAAGCCTATGCCGCGATCGGCGATGCGCCCCGTGCCGCCGAATGTTTTGCCGGTCGCTTCCCTGAGCCATGACAGCCCCAGCAGAGGGATACGCTTATGCAGCGTCTCGCTTACTTGATTAGCTGTTTGCTCCCGTCGGCTCTCGTGCTGGTAGCGGCGGCACTCGCTCAGCCGGATACTCCCTTGCCGGCTCCGCGAGTCCTCCCTCCGGAAACCAGGCAAACTCCCGGGCGCTGCCAGTCCGATAAGACTTGTCCAAACCCAGAGAGTAGAACAGGCCAGGACGAGACCATTCCTCGATTGCACCAGGAGCTGGAGCGACTGCGGCAGGAACGTGAGCGCCTTCGGCAGATACGTCACCAGCCCATACTTCCCCCACCGCCACCAGCCGAGCCGCAGCAGGACTTTTTGCAGCACCACGTGCAGCGCTTGCTCATGCAGATGGTTCTGGACGTCCCCACAGCCGATCCGGGAAACGGCCACGGTTCCGCACTATCCAAACCGGTCTCCAATGCGGCGACCATGCCGCCAGCATCTGCGCAGTCTTCAGGCAGCAGTCAGGGTTTTGCCCCTGCTGCGGCAAAACCTCGTCCGAACCCCTCTCCTCCTGAGCAGAATGCCCATTCCGGATCGCCAGTGGCTGGCCAAGAATCGAGCGCTGAGAAAGGCACGGCTTCGGTCAGCCAATCCAATTCCAGCCAGGCCCCGAAAAAGCCACTCGCGCCTATGGAACTAGGGCAAACTCTGTTTGGCGCTGGCAGCTATGAGGCCGCGCTGGCAGCGTTCCGGCTGGTCGAACAGAATGAGTTATCTCGCGAGGATCGGCTGCTGCTGCAATATTTGCAGGCGGTTTGTTTGCACAAGCTGGGCCGCACCGAGGAGGCTATCGCACTTTTTCGGGAAATCGCCAATAGTCGCAGCGAGGTCTTCGCTGTGGAGTGTGCCCAATGGCAGTTGAGTCAGCTCCGCTGGCAACAGGAAACTCAGCGGCGTCTGGAGCAGATTCGTGCCTGGCGCCGAAACCGTGAGCAGGGCCGATGACACCAATTCCTTTCTCCCAACAAAGCATTGGCAGCTCCGCTACAGTAGCAAGCGTCTCGCCAGCTGCGGTTGAGTTGAATCAACGCTTCGATCAGTTGCTGCAAACCTACCAGCATATTGAGCGCCTGCTGACGGAGTATCGCGGACGTCTGCTCCAGGGGCAATTAGCGACCGATCTGCTGACCAAATTGTATCGTTACGCAGAGGAAAGCTCCACGATCCTGGCCTCGTTGCCGGCGGTACAACCCGCGTTGGCCGATTGTCCTCAGCTCAGCGCGACGGAAATAGCAGAAAAAAAACAGCAGGTGTTGCAAACGCTGAGCCGAGTTTTGCAATGCCTGGCACTGGCGGAACAGCACACCCGCGAACTATCCGCCCAATGGAATCCCCAGGCGGAAGCGCTTTATCAAGCGACCAGCCTGCGCCAGGCTTACCAACTGGCCCTGGCTACGTGCCTGCCAGCAAGGGCAAACGACGTACGAGCTGCCACTTCTCCCAACACTGACCATGCTGACCACAGATCTGCACCCGGAGCAGACAGCGCGGCCAGTCGTGCACAGCGCGAAGAGCCATGACGCCGCCGTTTCGGCTGGTGGCACCGCTGAGATAGCGCTGTGGCGGCAAATTGAGGAAGTGGCTCACTTTGTTGGTGAAGGGAACGAAATTGCGGCAGGTTGGGCCATCCCCGTTCCCGGGGAAAACCCGAGCCGCTCTACGCGCTTCCTCACGGCTTCCCCGCGGATGCGCCAGGTGCTTCGCTCTGCCGAAACCATGGCGCGTACGGATTGGCCCATCGTCATACAGGGAGAAACCGGCACGGGCAAGGAACTGGTGGCGCGGTTGATTCACCATTGGAGCCAGCGCTGCCAAGGCCCCTTCCTGGCTGTCAATTGTGCTGCCTTGCCCGAAACCCTTGCCGAAAGCGAACTCTTCGGTTGCGAGCGCGGTTCCTATACCGGTGCAGCTCAGCCACGGGCTGGCTATTTTGAACAAGCTGACGGTGGCACGTTGCTGCTGGACGAGATCAGCGAGTTGCCGGTGCCCTTGCAAGGCAAGTTACTGCGTGTGCTGGAAGAAGGGCAGGTTTATCGGTTGGGAACAAGCCGGCCGCGAACTGTAGCGGTGCGTGTATTGGCCTTGAGCAACCGTCCGCTGGAACGCCTGGTGCAGCAAGGCCAGTTCCGTGCCGACTTGTTTCATCGTTTGGGTGTCTTGCAGTTGCATTTGCCGCCGCTACGTGAACGGCCTGAGGATATTTCGCTTTTAGCTGAGCATTTCCTGGAGTTGGCCCGCAGAGAATTGCGTCGTCCGAATCTGCGCTGGGCGCCGTTGACCTTGCTCGCATTGAAGCAGTATCCTTGGCCAGGTAATGTTCGCCAGCTGCGGAACATGGTTTGGCAAGCGGCGTTGCGTGTCTCTGTTGACGATACCACCATCCTCCCTGAACACCTCTTTTTGACCGACGCCCCGACGGAATCGGCGACGCAACCTGTCCCCACGAGGCCGGCCGCTGATGACGCCTTGATTGGCAGACGTATTCCACAAGCCCAGATTTCCCCTGCTGAGTATGGTCAGCCCGCGCAAACAGAGCTTGCTACCACCCCGCACTGGCCGACGTTACGCTTGCGAGACATTGAACGCATGGTGATCGTCGAAGCCCTGCGCCAGACTGGAGGCCATCGCCGGCGGGCCGCTCAATTGCTGGGCGTTTCCCCGCGAACACTGTGCAATAAACTGCGGCGCTATCGCATCGTTTCCTGACCGTTTTCAGGATAGAATAGACACTGACCGCTTTTGCTCCGCTGTCCAGGAAGGCGCCGAATGTCCCAGCCACAGATGATATTGGTCGCAACGGATTTTTCTGCCAGTGCGGATGAAGCGTGGCAGGTGGCTTGTCAGTTAGCCCGTGCCACCAAAGCACGATTGCTGGTGCTCCACGTTATTCCGCCCCAGGTTGCTGGATACGAAGCGGTATTGCAAGGTCTGCCGGTGACACAGTACCGCCAACAGGCCGAACGCGCCATCCAAAAATATCAGTGTGCTGAGATACCTGTCGAGAGACGGCTAGAAGAAGGTGAACCGGTCGAGACTATTCTGCGTGTGGCTAGGGATATCGGGGCAGATTGCATCGTGGTTGGGGCTCACGGACACGGTTGGGTCGCGCGTATGTTATTGGGGGGTGTCGCGGAACGAATTTTGCGCCGTGCCCCAGGACTGGTGCTGGTTGTCCAGTCCCGCCCCACCTCTCGCTTACACGAGCCCGCGGCGTGATGCTTATCGAAGTATGGCAAGGTTATCGGCCGCTCCGCAGCGCGCCTTTCACTCGAATTGGGAATAGTGTGCCCGAGAGTTGGGGCGTTTGTGGAATCTCTCTATGATTGTCCGCCTCTGCTTGGGCACAGTGAGCAAAGGCTCACCGCTTTTGGGGTCTTGCGGGGCAGCCGCGCCTTCATAGAATCATAATGGTTGTGTGAAAGCACGACAGCCCACGGTGGGCTAGCGCCCACTACTTTCTGTGAACAGGATGTGCACGTGAAGGCGGCGCAACGCAAAGAGCTGGAAACGAATTACCTGGCCGATCAGCTAGGACAGTTGATGCAGGGGCAAAATCCGCACCTGGCCGTTTGGGTGGCGATTGTGGCAGTGGGTGCTTTGGTGACGCTAGCATATTGGGCAGTGCCTCGGCAAGCGCGCGACCGCATGACGCTGGCCTGGCAATCGCTCTGGGAACCCGAGGAATCGGCTTTCCCTTTCATCCAGGACGCAGCCTGGCCGTACGAAACTGCGCAAAAAATGGAGACGATAACTGAGCAACAGCGGGGTACTCCGAGCGAGACGCCAGCGCGATTTATACTGGCCCAGGCCGAGCAGGCACTCGCTTTACGCCGCATTAACGATAGCGCCAAGGCCGGTGCCCACCTGCACCGCGCCGAAGAGCTGTACCGCCAGGTGCTCGCGGAAGGGAACCAGTCTGCCGAATTGCGTGTCCGTGCCCATCTTGGCCTGGCCCAGGTCGCCGAAACATGTTTCTGGCTCGAAAAGGAGCGCCTGCAACCTCAGGAGCGGCAGCGCCGTTGGGCGCAGGTGCTGACGGCGTACGAAAAGGCACTCCAACTAGGGCGGCGCGAACTGCAAATCGCTGCTGGAGAATCCCATCCACTGCTTCAGGAAATCGAGGCGCATCTCCAGCGACTCGGCGGTCCGCAGGCGAGCGAACTCGTTTTCTTCCCTGCTCCTGCCGCTGCGCCTTCTGGCCGCGATGCCACCGTTGTTCCGCCGCAAGCCCCTCCGCATCCCGGTGCGAAACCGAACTGAGGGGCACTTATGCCCGTTGGGTGAGTCCTGGCTTCCTCTTCCTTTCACACACGGTGAATCCCTTGCCAGCAGGTGCGGAGTAGTGTGTGTGGAAGTTAGCTGCCCGTAATTGAACGGCCGTGCATTCGTGGATACCTGGCGAGTAAAATGAATGGGGCAAGACTGCAAGACAGCGGAATGACTGCGTCCCCGAGGCATGCAAACTCGATGTCGGCGATTGGCGTGCATCGAAACGCCGACCGGCGTGGAGCAAACTTGGGGGCTGGCCTAGCGCGGTTTGTAGTATGGCGACAATGGCACCCATTCAGGAAGTCCAGGGACGAGAGCAGGGGGCGTTAGCGCCCCGCGATAGTCGGCGAGTGCTGGAGTTGACGCTGCGGCATCGGCCGGAAGTACGTCGGCTTGACCAATTCCTGGCGGGTGCCTTGCCGGGATTCAGTCGCTCTGCTATACAACGCGCTATTGAGCAAGGGCAGGTAACGGTCAACGGCCAGGCAGTCAAAGCCAGTTACAAACTCCGTGAAGGCGACCATATTCGCGCCGTTCTCCCTGAGCCCCCTCGCACCGACGCCATCCCCGAAAATATCCCGCTCGACATCCTCTACGAAGACGAGTACCTGGCAGCGATCAACAAGCCTCCGGGTTTGGTCGTGCACCCGGCCCCCGGCCATCGCTGTGGCACTTTAGTCAATGCCCTGCTGTATCACTTTGGCCGACTTAGTCAGGTTCAGCAAGGGCAGTGGACATCCGCCGACCGTGCTGACAGCCCGTTTCGGCCTGGCATTGTTCATCGTCTCGACCGCGACACCAGCGGCGTGATTCTGATCGCCAAGCAGGACCAGGCTCACCGCCATCTCTCGGCGCAGTTTCAGCAACGCCAGGTTTATAAGGAATACCTGGCGCTGGTACACGGCGAGATGGACCGCGACCGCGATTACATCGAAGCCGCCATCGGGCGCCATCCCCAGGACCGCGAGCGCATGGCCACCTTCGATGAGCCAGATGACGAAGAGGGCGTCAAGGATGCCTGTACTTTCTACGAGGTGCTCGAGCGCTTTCGCGGCTTTACTTACGTACGCTGTCTGCCGCGCACTGGTCGGACGCACCAGATCCGCGTTCACCTGGCACACATCGGTCATCCTATCGTGGCGGATGAAGATTACAGCCATCGCGGTCAATTGCGGCTGAGCCAACTTTGGCCTGCATGCCCGCCTACGCAGGATCGCCTCCTTGCCGGCCGACAACTCCTCCACGCGCATCGCTTGCGGGTTCGCCACCCTGTAACCGGCCGCGAACTCGAATTCACTGCTCCCATCCCCAGCGATTTCCACGACACGCTCGCCGCCCTGCGCCAATACCGGTCTTTAGGCTAATTGTCGCTACAGCCCGTTGCCCATGCCGACCGAGTTGGTGGCTCGGCCTGACCACCACGACGATCCAGCTTACCAGCACACTAGGATCACCTGCACCGGCGCCGGTTTTCTGTGAGCGGGCCGGCAACAGGGCAATTGCTAGCCATGGGCATAGTTTAGCGTCTGTGCCAGGAGCAATTCACGGAGCCTAGCCGGGCCAGTCGTTCCCACGGTGGCAAGTTTGCCGTGCCTCTCGGCTGCAATCCCAGGAAATTGGGACGTCACAACGGGGCACCTCATCGCGGCAAGACATTACCGGGACGTAATGTTTGCAGGAAAGCGTAGAGGTCGGCCCAATCGCGGTCGGACAGGTCTTTGAGCAGCCCGTCAGGCATGAGAGATCGGCGACCGATGCTCCGATGCAGGATTTCCTCCGCCGCCAAGCGGATAGTCGTGGTGGCATCCGTTTGCAGGATGAGGCCGTCGGCCGACTCAAAAATCACTATCCCCGCATAAACCTGTCCACCATGAGTCTCGACCAACTCCATGCGGTACGCGGGAGCAACCTCACGGCTGGGAAAGAGTATGGCCTCGAAGAGGTCTTCGCGGGAAAAGCGGTGCGTAACACCCGCCAGGTCTGGCCCGATGCGACTGGTGCCCGTATGACAAGTCAGGCAACCGCGCTGGCGAAACAACGCTTCCCCGCGCTGTGCATTTCCTTGCGACCAGTCAATTCGTGCCAAGCGTTGCCGCCAGCGATCCTCGCCTGCCTCCTCGTCCCCCAGCACGACAGGGGCGAGCTTTGGATGCTTGCGGAGGAACTGCTCCCACAACGGGCGATAGGTTTCGCGCAGCTTTTTGCTGTCGCCCTGAGTTTCCTTAGGAGTTTGCGCAATGTCCGCGGCCTGACAATACAGCCGAACCAGACGCTGCCGCAAATCTAGCCAGCGTGGTTCGGTGAGCAGAGAGCGGAGCCCGCGCAACAACAAGGCTTGGTGTCGCAGATCTTTGGAAACTGGCAGCTGTTCCAGAGCTTCCAGGCAAGCGCGCACCACTTCGGGTTGCGGAGCGTCCAGACCCTGGAGAAAAGCCTCGCGATCCGCCTCGGTCGGATGCTTGGCCAAATGCAGTAAGGCGGCATAGCGCAGAGCGGGATCGGCGAGGCGGGAGCGAAAAGCCGGCCGGGACTTTTCGGCGGGTAAGAACGCCAGCAGCTCCAACAGCGCTGGTGTCCAGATGAATGCGGGGTCGCGGTCAGCTACTTCCAGGAAGCGCTGGGCAGCAAGTTCTCGCTCCGGTTCGGGCAAGGCCAGGACTAGGAAAACGTGACCCGGTTGCACCAGTTTGGTATGTTGAGCCAGCAGCGATGCCAGGCGTGGTTCCCGCCGCACCAGTAAGCTGACTAACTCTCCTAATCGGTCGCCCCACGTCAGTTTGATACGCAGTTGTTTACCTTCCAGGCGTTCATGCAAACTCACCAGGACATCCGCGACCCGAGCCGCCAGACCTTCAGGCCAGCGGACCGAACAGCAGCCTAGGGCGATCAGGTAATGCAAATCCCAGGTGGGATCGGAGTGAGCGGTCCAGAAGGAGGCGAGTTTGGACGGCAGTTTGGTGGTGTCGTCGCGGAGCATGGCCAGTAAGCGAGCCGCTTCTTGATTCCAGCGAGTCCACTGCCCTGATTCTTGCGGCTTGTGTGTAAGGGCGTGTGCGGGCCAGTGGTGGTGGATAGCCGCCAGCAATGGCCTGCGGAGAGTTTCGGGCAGCGCATGCCGCAATGTGTAGCCGGTGAGAATTTCGACAGGCGGGTTATGCAGCTCCCAGTCGCCACACGCGAGCATAACTATCCGCAGGGCATCAAAGCGGATGGCCTCGGAAACAGTCGGGCTAGCCAGAATGGACACCGCTTCCTCAGCAACCTCCGACAAAGGTTGCGCCAGGCCATTGCGCCAACAGGAAGCCAGGCACAAGGTCAACCGCGCCCGCGGCGATATTTTTTCCCGGCCGCTCCAGAGTTGTTGCCAGGTGGAAGGTGAAAGCTCAGCAGCTAAACGTGCGGCGGCCTGACGCACCCGTTTGTCGGTACTGTCCAGATTGCTTAGCACAGCATCGGCCAGAACTGCCTCGGAGAAATGCCGGCAGTGTTGCCGGAGGGCTTCCAGAGCTCGGCGGCGCACCAGCGGATGGTCCGCTTGGGCCAGCTTCGGCAACACGAGCAGTGCCGCGCGCACACGCAACGCTCCTGTTTTTTCTTGGGCATCACCTTGGCTGGGTTTGTTTTCGTTCCCATTATCCACTTCCGAGCAAAGCAATGACCAAGCGGTGGCTGCGCGCACGAGGATGGATGGGTCCGCGGCCAAGACGGAAGCGCTCGGCCCATCCAGTCCGCCAAACATTTCTGTAACAATTTCGATAGCCCGCACACGTTCTGCTTCGGAGCGTCGGGGATCGCAGGCAGCCTGCAGGAAAGCGGTTTGGCTGAGGCGCTTGGCCAGCGGTTGCCAGCGTGCACGCGACCACGCCTCCAGCGGTTGCGGGGCGCGCAACACCTGGTGTAGTTCGCCCTGTACGGGAACAGCTGGCGACGCCTCGCCCACGTAGCGTATGCGATAAACGGCACCGCGCGTGCGTCGGCCGCCAATACACACGTAAAGTTCCCCGTCCTTCCCCACCGCCAAGTCCGTCGGTGCAAAACCTTCCTGGCCAATAGACTCGCAGAAAACTTCGGGTTGGCCGCGATAGCTGGCCCCGTTCAGCGCCAGGGGAACGTGATAGATCCGCCCAAAGGTCCAGTCGGCAACGAATAAGCCGCCGCGATATTGGGGCGGAAATTGCTCATGGCGATAAACCACTACACCCGTGGGCGAACCGCGGCCGATGGGCCGCAGCACGTCCACAGTGTCCAGGTAATCCTCACAGCGTGCCCAACTGCGAAGGTAACCCGGTAGCCGCCAGCCATGATGCCCGCCCCAGGCAATGTGGTACAGGCGTGTCGGTGTGTACCACGGCAAGAGGAAGGTCCGTTCGACGTCACTGTCGTAAGTGAACAATTCGCCACCTGGCCCGAAATCGAAGTCGTATGGATTACGAAAACCGTGAGCAATCACCTGCACCTGCCAGGCCGAGCTATTACCAGACCTAGGCCGCAATCGCAGAACTGCCCCGGCTTGTGGTTGGCGCACGGGCGAGCCAGCATCAGTGATAAGCTCCGCGGTGACTCGGGCATCGTTGCCAGCTATCACGTACCACCAACCGTCTG
>BEIM01000078.1 GCA_002898995.1 bacterium HR36 | reverse complement strand
GTCTTGCATGGCTACGACCCGGAAAATCATCCCCGACTCGGTTTCTATTACTGGTTGCGCGATCTGGAATTGGGCGACCAAACGCTGACCGTCGGCCCCGACTTTCCCTTCTGGGAAGATCCCAGCCTTTGGTGCGCTTTGCAATTGCTACGCTAATGGCACAGGCCAACCTGATCAGGGTAGTAAGCAAGCCAGTTCAGATAAAGCGCCAACTATTTTGAACAAGGAACCCGCGCTGCAAAGGCGCCAAAGTGGCAATAGCGACACAGACACGATGGCCTGGCAGATACCCTGATGAAGCAGCGGGGATGGCGATGCGGGATTCCAAGCATCCCGGTCACTCTTGGACGGTCGCTGATTGAAACAGTGGCCTGCACTGGCGAATGTAACCCACTGACACTGCCACCGAGAAGTTATCCCTGGCACGAGCTCGTGCGTATCGAAAAGTTCCTGGCAATTGATGGCAACGACCGCGGCAAATAGGATTTCCCTTGCGATGCTGAAAGGCAGCACACCGGCATAGTGCGGATACGGGGAACCTTGTTACGCGGGGGCAAGCCCAATTTTGCGGAGACGAACACCCAGTGCGACCGTAGCCGATAGTGGTGGCCGTAAGCCCACCGTGAAGTCTTAGAATGGCGATGCGGAAAGGTAACCGAAAGCAGTGGGCGTAGGCCCACCGTGAATTGGCGAGCATCCTGCATACGTGTGAAGACAACCGCCAACGCACTACGCCGGGTGGAGCCGCGCCGTTTGTGGATTGACGGCCACAGATAGCGCAAACGCGATGGGTTATTTGAAATTTACGCCAAGGCACAACCTATTCTTGGCGCACTAGCCGAGAGGCGCAGTCATGGTCTAAATACTTGACAATGACAACTATCTTACCTAATATTGGAATGATTTGGAAAAACTACTGGACGACCAGGCGCCTTTTGCCGATAATGACTGCAATAGTACGTCTCTATACCGTAAAGAGACATCCCCGTGCCTGCGCCCCTCAGGAGAAATGCCGTGCCTGAAGAAGCCATAAGTCCCGCTGGCGGTTCCGTGTCGGCAACCAAACCGAGCCGGCCCGATCGCCCCTTGACCTGGGAAGAGGTGCGCAAACGTAATTACGTCGAGCGGATCAAGCATGAGAAGTTTCCTTACGACCTTGCGGCGGAGTTCGATAAGCTCGCCTCCACTCCGTACGAAGCGATCCCCGAAGAGGACATGCTGCGGTTTCAGTGGTGGGGATTGTATCACGATAAGCCGAAGGTCGGTTACATGATGATGCGGATCAAGCTGCCGAATGGGCTGTTGACACCGCAGAAGTTGCGAGCGATCGGGGAACTATCCCGGGATTTCGGTCGCAGCTACGGCGAGATCACGACGCGGCAGGATATTCAACTGCATTGGATTCGCATTGCCGATCTGCCGCAGATTTTTCCGCGATTGGAGGCGGCGGGTTTGACAACTAAGGGTGGCTGCGGCGATGTGTTACGCAATATTACAGGTTGCCCGGTGGCGGGAATTGATCCCGAGGAACTGTTCGATGCCACGCCTGTGGTGTTGCAAGCGCATCGCCTGTTCAGCGGCAATCCGCATTACGGTAACTTGCCGCGCAAACATAAATGGACGATCGCCGCCTGCCCGTATCATTGCAATGCTCCTGAGATTCACGATGTGGCCTTGGTGGGCACGCTCCAAGATGGCGAGCCAGGATTTGCCGTCTGGATAGGTGGTGGGTTATCCACGGTGCCGCGAATCGCCCGTTCTCTGGGCGTTTTCGTACCGCTTGACCAGGCGTTGGATGTACCGCGGGCGGTTTTGGAGCTGTGGAGCAGTGACCTAAAATACCGCATGTCCCGTGCTAAAGCGCGGTTTAAGTTCATGGTGGACGACTACGGCCCGGAAAAGTTGCGGGAGATGATCGAAGCGCACCTCGGCCGCAGGCTCACCGACCTGAAAGCTAATCCGCAACCCAGAGGCCGCACCAGCCATCTCGGCGTGCATCCCCAGAAGCAACCCGGGATGGTGTATGTCGGGGTGCCCGTGTTCCCAGGAATTTTGCGCGCTGAGCAAATGTTGGCGTTGGCGGACATCGCCGAAGCGGTTGGAGCAGGGATTCGGCTTACCCGCGAGCAGAACCTGATTCTCACCCACGTTCCCGAAAAGCGCCTGGACGAGATCTTGGCCAGGTTGCGGCAGCAGGCCGGGCTAGCGCTCGAGGTGCATCCGTTACGAGGCCAGAGCATCGGCTGTACGGGCGAGCCACATTGCAACTTCTCCGTCGGCGAAACCAAGACAAAGTTGGTCGAAATTGTCGAGCACCTGGAACAGCAATTTGGTCCAGCCGTTGCTGATTTGCACATTTACCTTGATGGCTGCCCGCACGCTTGCGGTCAGCATTGGGTGGGCGACATTGGCATTCAGGGCACGACGTTGACCACCCCGCAGGGCAAGGTCGAAGCATACGATATTCTCCTCCGCGGTGGGCTGGGGCAGACGGCGGCGATTGGCAAAGCATTATTGCGGCGAGTGCCCGGAAGCGAGGTCAAATACACCGTCGAACGGCTAGTGCGCAGCTGGCTGACGCAGCGACACAACGGCGAATCGCTGCAAAGTTTTTACACCCGCCTGACCGACGAGCAAATCGCTACCCTCGCCTGGGGTGAGACGGCTCATGCCGGACCAACAACCAGCCGCTGAGTAACTGCTGCTAAAAGGTGCGTGTGCTAGCCTGGGCTTGCTCGGCCCCGATTCAGTACATACCAAACTGATTCCATCGAGCGCGATCGACTGAGGAGGCAATGACGACATGAGCATGAACGGTGATTTGCACACCCGCCGTGTCGAACTGATGGACGACCAGGAAGCGGGGGAATGGGCAATTCATTTCGACGATCGGCCACCTGAAGACCTGCTCGAGTGGGCCTTTGAACGTTTTCACCCGCGGCTGGCGATCGTCACCAGTTTCCAGATTGACACGCTAGTGTTGCTCGACATGGCCTGGCGGATCAATCCGCAGGTGCGTGTCCTCACCGTGGATACGGGCCGTTTGCCCCAGGAAACGTACGACCTCATGGATGAGGTGCGGAACAAGTATGGCGTTCGCATTGAAGTGCTGTTTCCCGAGGCGGCCCACGTGGAAAAAATGGTGCACAAACACGGAGTGAACCTCTTCCGCAAGAGTGTCGAGCTGCGGTTACTGTGCTGCCATGTCCGTAAAGTCGTGCCTTTGACTCGCGCGCTCAATCAGCTGGACGCCTGGATTACTGGGCTGCGCCGCGACCAGTGGGCGACCCGTGCCAACATTCGCAAGGTCGAAATTGATCACGACCACGGCGGCATTCTCAAGCTCAATCCCCTGGCTGACTGGACCGAGGATGAGGTCTGGGAGTACGCCCGCGACAACGGCGTGCCCATTCACAAACTGTACAGCCAGGGTTACAAGAGTATTGGTTGCGCTCCCTGCACCCGCGCGGTCTTGCCAGGTGAGGATAGCCGCGCCGGTCGCTGGTGGTGGGAAACGAATGCACCAAAAGAATGCGGCATGCACTGCCCGATTGAGACCGGTGGCTTCGAACACGAAGTTCAGGCTATCCTTGGCGATGCGGCCCACCTTGCGCAGGATTAAGCGATGCTCCTGGAAAACGAAGCCCTCCAGGCTGCCTTATGTCAAGAAATCAATGCGTATGCCCAGCATATTCCCGATCAGAACATGCGCCAGGTTTTCACCGATTTATACTTTGCCGTGCAGCGGGGGGAAATCGCCGAGGAGCAATTAGAGCCGCTCGGCCATGTGCTGGCTATGTGTTTAGAAACTGGCCGCGTTCGCCGGCTTTACGGGCCACATATCGAAATGTTGGCAGAACGGCTTTTTACCCAGACCCCGCAAGGCCAGCGCGTTCTTGCCGTTTTGCACCAAGCCAATCAGGCGCTATCGGCTCTTGCTGGACAAACCCTGGAAGCCATTGATTTCTCCTTGAAGGGGCCGGGCAGTTTTTATCTGAGCATTCACACCGATCGCGGCCAACTCCGCTTGCTTTTGAACCGTGGTGGCGTTTTTCCCCTCGATCTGCAAACTGTCTAGGGCCGGTAATCTTTAGCCAGAAATTGGAGTACACTTTTCACAGCATCGCGCCAGCGGCTTATTAGCTGGCACGCATTCTTGGCACAATTCACCAGGGTGCGCCGTGGCTACTATCCTAAGCTGGAACCGCCTAGCCGCTCAACCGCAAATCGTCGAAACCGCTGTGCAGACATTGGCTCAGTCCGGCTTAGTCATATTTCCGACCGAAACGGTATACGGCGTGGCCGCGCACGCCCTCGATTCTCGGGCGGTCGAACGCCTCGTTCACTGTAAAGGACGGCCTGAGGATAAGCCGCTCGCCCTGGCCTTAGCTCATCCCATCGCGAGTCGCGATTGGGTGCCGCACATGAGTTTGCTAGCTCGTCGGCTCAGCCGGCGTTGCTGGCCTGGGCCTATCACTATCGTTTTCCGCGACGGTTGGCAACGCGGTGTCATTACTCGTTTGCCCGACACCGTCCGCCGCTATGTTGCTCCCGGCGCCACTCTCGGCATTCGCATCCCCGATCATGAAGCGATTCGCCGCGTCTTACGGCAATTGCCTGGCCCCCTGGTGTTGACCAGCGCTAATCGCAGCGGCGAACCTGCTGCCACTACCGGTGCCGACGCTGCTGCCGCTCTCGGCGAAGCTGTAGATTTAGTCATTGACGATGGCCCCTGCCGTTATCGCGAAGCTTCTACGGTCGTCGAAGTGAATGGCCAGGATTACCGCATCCTACGCCGCGGGGCTGTTTCGGAGGACGCGCTTGCTCGTCTCACCTGCTGCGTGATCGTGTTTGTATGCAGCGGCAATACCTGTCGCAGTCCGCTGGCCGCCGCCCTCTGCCGCAAAATGCTCGCGGAGAAACTGGGATGTTCTCCCTCCGAGTTAGCGCAGCGTGGCTATCTCGTTCTTTCTGCGGGTACTTCGGCTCTGCCCGGGCACCGTGCGAGTCCCGAAGCCCTAGCCGCCGCACAACGACTCGGTGCCGATTTATCCGAGCATTTGTCGCAGCCTCTGGCGCCATCCCTGATCGCCCAAGCGGACTTCATCTTCACGATGACTCACGCACACTTGGAGAACGTGCAGCAGCGAGTTGCAGATGCAGACGCTGTCATCGCTTTACTCGACCCTCAAGGTCAAGATATCGCTGATCCTATCGGGGGCGATGCCAGCGACTATGATAACTGTGCACGACATATTGCCGAAGCTATTGCGACGCGCATCGAAACTTTGCTCCGCCCATGCCACCCGACCGCCGTGCACTCGAAGACCTGACCCTCCACTACGGCCGAGTCCTTTTCGACCGCCTGGAAGTTAACCATCCGCCGTTGTTCTCACCACCCTGGTGGCAGGAATGCTGGCTTCGCTGGATGATTCACCAGCCCGCTGTGAAAACCCAGCTTTTCCGCCTCATTGATGTTTTGCCCACGCTCGCCGACGCTAGCGCGGTGGTACGCCATTTACGGGAATATTTCCTGGAAGCCGCTGAGCACTTACCTGCTTCCCTGCGCCGCCTGGTGTCCTTATTGCCCGAAAAGGGCTTTCTCGCTCATGGCATTGCCCGCCTGGCGCGATATCAAGCCTCGCAAACTGCACGCCAGTTTATCGCCGGGCAAACCATATCCGAGGCACTCGACGCCATCTCCAGGTTACGCCAGCGCCATCTCGGCTTTACCCTCGATTTACTCGGCGAGGCGGTTCTTACCGAAACGGAAGCGCGGCGCTATTTAGAACTAAATATCCAGCTCCTGACCGAACTCAGCCGCTCTGCGCCAGCCTGGCCCGAAGACCCGCTTATTGACCAGGATTATGATGGGACGCCGATCCCCCGTGTCAATTTATCTATCAAACTCTCCTCCTTATATAGTCGCTTCGACCCGATTGATCCTGAGGGCACCAAGCGGGAAGTTATCGCACGACTGCGGCCGATTGTGGAAGCCGCTCGCCGTCTTCATGCGTTTATCTATTTCGACATGGAGCAATATGCTTATAAAAATCTGACGCTGGATATTTTCTGTTCGCTCCTCTCCGAAAAACATTTTGTGGATTGGCCACATGCGGGTATTGCCCTCCAGGCCTACTTGCGCGATACTCCCCAAGATTTAGAGCGCTTGCTAACCTGGGCCGAGCAGCGCGGCACACCTATATGGGTTCGCTTAGTAAAAGGGGCGTACTGGGACTATGAAGTCATCCTGGCCACTCAAAAAAACTGGCCTATCCCCGTCTGGCTCGAAAAGTGGCAGACCGATGCCCAATTCGAGCAGCTCACCGAAAGGCTTCTTCTTTGCCGCTACCTCCGCCCTGCCATCGCCAGCCATAATTTACGCAGCCTGGCTCACGCTCTTGCCTTGGCCGAGGCGTATCAACTCCCGCAGCGATTCTGCGAATTCCAAGTTCTCTACGGTATGGGCGATCCCATCGCGGATTGCTTAGTTAAACTCGGGCAGCGCGTCCGGGTTTATACTCCGTTTGGCGAGTTGTTACCGGGCGTGGCCTACTTAGTGCGCCGCTTGCTCGAGAACACCTCTAATCAATCGTTTCTGCGAGCTACTTTTGTCGAACATCTAAGCCAGGAGGAATTGCTTATGAGTCCGCAAGAGCATGCCGTGCGGGACAGGGCAGTTTCTTATCAAGCAGTGACCAGTTATACTCCGGGCACTCCTAGTTCGTTAGAGCCTTTCCACAATGAGCCTCACACAGATTTCTCCCAAGAACAAAATCGCCAGGCAATGTTGGATGCGTTGGCTCGAGTGCACGCGCAGCTAGGCCAGGAGTATGCCCCTATTATCAATAACAAGGTGATCTTCACCGAGAACCGCGTGGAAATTTATAATCCCTCGCACAAGCATCAGTTATTAGGCATTGTGCACTTCGCCGACCGGCAACATGCAACGCAAGCAGTGCGAGCGGCGAACGAGACTTTTCCTAAGTGGCGTGATACACCGGTACGCGAGCGTGCCGACTTGCTACGCCGGCTCGCCGATTGGATGAGCGCACACCGATTTCTCCTGGCGGCCTGGGAGGTTTATGAATGCGGCAAGCCCTGGCGCGAAGCCGATGCTGATGTTTGCGAAGCCATTGATTTTTGCCGTTATTATGCTTTGGAAATGGAGCGCCTAAGTGTACCGCGCCGTCGCGACCTTCCCGGGGAACTCAATGAATATTTTTACGAACCACGCGGCGTTTGCGTCGTCATAGCCCCCTGGAATTTTCCCTTGGCTATCTTGACCGGTATGACTGCCGCCGCTTTAGTCACGGGTAACACCGTGATAATGAAACCAGCAGAACAATCCAGTGTTGTAGCGGCGTGGCTCATGAAAGGTTTGCAGGAAGTTGGGTGTCCGACAGGAGTCGCGCACTATTTACCGGCTCAAGGCGAAGTCATCGGGCCCTACTTAGTAGCACACCCGGATGTCCACATAATAGCGTTCACGGGTTCGCGCCAAGTAGGCCTGGCGATTAATCAGTTAGCCGCTCAAACCCCTCCCGGCCAGCACCATGTCAAGCGGGTCATTGCCGAAATGGGCGGAAAAAACGCGATTATCATTGACGAGGACGCAGACCTGGATGAGGCTATAGACGGTGTGATCTATAGCGCTTTTGGTTATCAAGGGCAGAAATGCTCCGCGTGTTCCCGGGTGATTATCTTGCAAAATATATATGACCGTTTTCTGGAACGCCTTATCGAGGCTACGAAGAGTTTGCGGATAGCTCCTGCCGAAGACCCGGGATGCGAAGTCGGCCCGGTTATTAGTGCCGAAGCACAGGAGCGCATTCAGGCAGCTGTCGAGCAGGGCAAACATGATGCCACGCTTATTTATGCTGGTTCGGTCGGCCCTCTAGCCGATGAAGGTTATTACGTAGCGCCCCACATTTTCGTTAATGTCCCGCCGCATTGTTCTCTGGCTCAAGAAGAGATCTTTGGCCCGGTGTTAGCGGTAATGAAAGTGAATACACTCGGCGAGGCATTGCATCTAGCTAACAGCGTTAGCTATGCGCTCACTGGTGGGTTCTACTCCCGCAGTCCCGCTAACATCACCCGCGTCCGCCGCGAATTTCGCGTTGGCAACCTATATATCAATCGCCCCATCGTAGGGGCACTAGTGGATCGCCAGCCCTTTGGCGGATTTAAGCTGTCGGGTATCGGTTCGAAAGCCGGGGGGCCTGACTATCTCCTGCAATTCTTACTGCCGCGCACTATCACCGAAAATACCACGCGCCATGGTTTTGCCCCGCTGGAACAATAGAGGTCCTGGCTCCAGCTGCCGGGGAGTTTGATAGTACGCCAGCTTTATTCTTTCCCTGTGGCAGGCGATTTCTTTGCGGGGGCTTTACCGGGTATTTCATCGGGCGAGAGAATGGCCTTCTGCTGGCGAAGTTTGTCGCGCAAAGTCGCCACAGGAATTTCCTGAACGGGACACCTATGCTCGATAGCTAAATGCGCTGCTACTCCCGAAGCCTGTCCGAGGATCATATACACTGGCTCCATGCGAATACTGCCGTACGCGACGTGGGTAGCCGACAGGCATACAGGTACTAACAAATTGCTGCATTCCTCGTTTTTGGGGCATAATGATCTATAAGGGATGCTGTAAGGCTGAACGCGGACCTGAAAATCGCCTTCATTAATCACGCCACCTTCCCGGGTTGGCACTCGCTGTACATGATGCGAGTCCATATTATAGGAGCCCAGACCCACAGAATCCTCCTTATATCGCTGCTCTTGGATGTCGTGCTGCGTCATGATATAGAGGCCGCGCATCCGCCGGGCTTCCCGAATATAAAGTTGCGGAGGCCAGTTATTAGTATCGCCGAACTCATCCTTAGATAAGCCCCAGGAACGAACTTCTTCTTGCAATTTCGCTGGCACCCGCGGATCATGGGCCAGGAAATAAAAGAAACCCTGTATATAGTCCACATGGTCTTGCCAGATGCGTCGCCGGGTAGCTTCATCGCCGTCAGGATAGTCCCAATTGGCGCCAATGTGGTCGGTAGAAAACGGTCCATTATTATTCGTATCCGTCTTCTCATTAGGTACAGGTACGGGATTACATAACTCGGCAAACTTGACGTCCGGCCGAGCGGCAAGATAGCGGGCTAATAATTCATACTTGCCGGCATCATAGTGGCGTGGTCTTGGCCAGGGGAGGCGCAAATCCGCCCGGCGAGTCAAACAGAGGCGGAAATTATAGGCTTGCACTTTACGGTCGCCCGTACCGGGTGGATCAAGCGGACCAGGCTGGACAAACGGCAGTAGCCGGCCCATTGCATCGTAAGGCGAAACCTTGATATACCATTGATGAGCTTTGCTGAATTCCTGTGCACCTGCCAACGACTCACCAAAATCTTTACGCCCCTCCCGACCCACAACATAACTCACCCCTGCCTGCGCCATTAAGTCCCCTTCGTAGCTCGCATCTATATAAACATTAGCTCGCCAGATGCGCCCGCCACCGGTAACGATTTCCACGATACGATTGCCTTCTTTTTTCACGTGGCGAAGTGGTTCGCGGATATAGACCTTGATACCGCATTCCTCGATCATATCGCGATATACACGGCTGGCGACATGCGGTTCGAAACGGAACCCGTTCCGGCACTCTTTGACCTGCGGAGAATCCTTCCCGTAACGGCGAATATAATATTGCTCAACGCGGTTATAAAATTCCCGGCCATAACCGCCTATGGCGCCAGGATTGCCGACATCCGTAGCGCCAAGTCCGCCGGTGGTCATGCCCCCGAGATGTTCGCTCGCTTCAAGCAGGATCACACTCCGTTTTTCGCGGGCGGCTGCCACTGCCGCGACGATGCCGCTGCTGGTGCCTCCGTAGATAACGATGTCAGCGGATTCCGTTTTGGCTGGCTGCGCATTTACGGCGCCGCCTACAAAGATATTTAGTTCCGCAGTAATAAGTTCTAAAAACAGGAAAATGGGAAGCGTGCACGCGAGCGGGAGCGTGGTCGTGAGGAGTTTTCCTAGCATATAAGTCCTCCTTTCTCTGGCCTCCAATCCCTATTGAGGCTCGCGCAGCCAGGCGATCAGATCGGCCAAATCCTGTTTGGAAAGCGTCTGCTCCAAATTTTCAGGCATGAGGGAAACGGGAGTGGCGCGAATCTCCGCGAGGTCTGGGCGTGGGATTTCGTCACGCACACCTTCGGCACGCAAAAGAACTATGCGTGTAGGAGTTTCGCTAGCCAGGATACCAGTATAAGTCTGGCCGGTCCGTGTCTCCACTATATAAGTGGCATAATTGGGTGCTACGGCCGCATTCGGATCAAGGATGTCTTCTAATAATTGCACGGGCGGTTTGCCGCGGACATCGTCTAAGTTAGGGCCTACGGCAGTGCCTAAGCCGTTACGCCGATGGCATTGGCTACAGTGCTTCAAGAACAATTCTCGACCCCGGTTGGGATTTCCAGGCAATTGGAGAACGTCTTGATATGCGCGAAGGATTTCCTTACGGGGAGTCGTGCGGCCAAGCAACTGTTCCAGCCGCTTCCGTAAGTCACCGGAAAGGGCCTCGCGCACTTGCTGTTGGCGGCGAGTATCCAAGTCGGCTGGGCGCAATTCCCCTTTTTCTAAGGCGCTTAGAATCCAAGGAGCGGCCGATTTATTACGG
>BEIM01000077.1 GCA_002898995.1 bacterium HR36 | reverse complement strand
CTCCCGCTCCTGCATTCACCGCAGAAGAGCGTCGGCAATTGCGCGAGGCCGAACGCCTGACGTTTCGGGAAGCCCCCGGTGCGCGGACTCTCCAGTTGGCTCGTCTTGTGGCATCGGCTAATCCAGACCTGGCCCGCCAACTCCTCGGGCAAGCCATTCTCGAGGCGGGAGAAAATTCTCCCATCGCTCAGGCTGCCCGGCTGGAGCTTCAGAAGCTCAACGCCCCCTAGCTCGTGCTTGTGCCCCTTGCGTTCTCCTAGCGTTCCGGTTGGCAAACTTTTCTTTATCCGCGTCCGCGTGATTCTCCTTTTGCATCCCATCTGAACGTTTTTTCAAACTAAGACCAACGTCGTTACGCCGAAAGTCTTAGACCCTGCTCAATGGGGGATTGAAACATCCTGGGGCAACGAATGCCCCTCCGCCGAAAAACTGAAACCCTCGCCAACACGCCAACGAATAACGCACTCTTCTGAAGCTCAGAGATGGTGCCGTATCCAACGGCTCGACATTACCTAGAAGTTTGTTTCGCGCGTTTCGCACTTTTATCGCGTCATGAAGGTGTTCTACGCCCTGCGTGGTTCGGTGGTGAGTTTTTATAATCACACCAATCGCCCCTGCAGGGCGTGTGCTCCTGAAAGGATGGGAGCGGTGGCCTAAACGTCGCGGACTTTTACTGCCAGCAAAGGAACCGACACGCTTGGCATCTGGTAGCGATCGATGTAACCTGGCTTTCATATCCAGCGAAGGAATCAGCACGATGCTTAACAAGCGTCTGCAAGAGTGGCGGGCTCTGGCAGGAATCTGTGGGCTGGGAATACTCCTAGCTTGGAGGATACATCCAGCGGCCCAGCCTCTGATCGCTCCGACAGAAGCACTGAGCCCGCAGGAGGAACAGAATCGCTTTCGCTTGCCGCCAGGCTTCGCCATCCAGTTGGTAGCGAGCGAACCTGACATTCAGAAGCCCATCAATCTTGCCTTCGATGCGCGTGGCCGGCTATGGGTCAGTCACACAGTGGAATATCCGTTCCCGGCTAGCGACCCGGCCACAGCGCGGGACGGCATTACGATTCTGGAAGATTTTGGTCCCGATGGGCGTGCCCGCAAAATTACGCGTTTTGCCGACCAGCTCAACATTCCCATCGGTGTATTGCCCCTGGGCGACGGACGGGAAGCAATTGTCTGGTCCATTCCGCACATCTGGAAGCTGAGTGATGCGGACGGGGACGGGCGGGCGGACAAACGCGAGGTGCTTTACGGACCCTTTGACTATGTGGACACGCATGGCAATCAAAACGCGTTTCGCTTGGGACTGGATGGCTGGGTGTATGCGTGTCACGGATTCCGCAATCATTCCCGGGTGCGGTTGCGCGGTCAGGGATCAGTAGTGGTGGAAATGCAATCGGGGCATACCTATCGCTTTCGACCTGATGGCTCGGCGATCCAGGTCTGGACATACGGGCAAGTGAATCCGTTCGGCATGTGTTTCGACCGCTGGCTGAACCAATACACAGCAGACTGTCATTCGCGGCCGATCACCATGCTCTTGCCGGGGGCGTACTACGAAAGTTTCGGCAAACCGCATGATGGCTTGGGTTTCGGCCCTGAGATGACGCGGCACAGCCACGGCTCCACAGGAATTGCAGGGATCGCCTATTACGATGCCGAACAGTTCCCTGCTCCATACCGCGACGGCTTTTTCGTGGGCAATCCGGTGACGGGTGTCGTGCACTGGGACAAGCCTGCCTGGCGCGGTTCATCACCCTGGGTGGAAACTCCCCAGGATTTTCTACGCTGCGACGACCTCTGGTTTCGCCCCGTGGACCTCCAATTGGGGCCCGACGGGGCGTTGTACATTGCCGACTTTTATAACTGCATCATCGGGCATTACGAGGTGGATTTGCGGCACCCCCGGCGAGATCGGTCTCGGGGACGCATCTGGCGTGTGGTGTATGTCGGCGAAAAACAGCAACCGCAGCTGACAGCAATCCGCGATTTGACCAGGCTCGGATGCGAGGAACTGGTAGCGGCACTGGGCCACCCCAATCAAACCGTGCGCATGCTGGCGACGCACCAACTGGTCGAACGCTTCGGCACCCAAGCATTGCCCGTACTGGCCGAACGGGCTACCTTGCCTCTCCAACAGGCTCATGCAGTCTGGGTCTATCTGCGCACGGGACAACTGAACCGGCTAGAGATTTCGCGGCTCGCCACGGCTGCACCTTTGGTGCAGGTACATTACCTTCGCGCCCTGGCACGGCTGGAAACCTGGACAGCCGAACAATTAGCGTTCGTAAAGCTCAGTTTGATGGCAGCCAGCCCCATGGTGCGGCGTGCGGCGGCAGAAACGGCCAGTCTCCATCCCGACTTGGCCTTGACGAATGCATTGTTGCAGGCCCTGCAAGCCACGCCACCCGATGATGGGCAACTCCGGCACATGCTGCGAATTGCCCTGCGCAATCGTTTGCAGTTGCCCGCATCCCTTCGCACCCTGGCTGATACTGCCTGGAGCCGCGAGCAGTTGCACTGGCTGGCCGATGTCGCACCCGGATTGAAACAGGAAGTCGGCGTGGCCTGGGTCGTGTGCATTCTCGAACAGCCCGAATTAGAGATGGCGGCGAGCGTGGCCTTGCTGCGGCAATTGGCGCAGTTCGGCAGCGATAACGACTTAGGGCGCGGGGTAGAAGCTGTACGAGCGCGCGTCGGTCACCAACGCGATTGGGAGCATGCTGCGCTCTCGGCTTTGGCGGAAGGCTGGCGTCTGCGGCGAGCTTATCCGAAAGCAACCGCGGCATGGTCACGCTGGCCGGCGGCCTTCGCCCGACAGGTGCTCACCGAATCGTCGGCCTCACCAGCGGTGCTGACCCTGGCGTTGACCTGGGCGGAGCTGCTGAGCCTACGCGATCTCTGGCCGCAGACCCTTGCTCTTTGGCAAGACCAGAGGCAAAGTGTCGAAGTTCGCGAGGCCGCTGGTCGGGCAGCCTGGCGCTTAGACCGCACTAAATTGCGCCCGTTGGTGACCGCGCTACTACAGCGCGGCGACGAACCAACGCGTTTACGCCAGCTCGCCGCCGAATGGCTCTTAGGTGATTGGCAGCCCGCGGATGCTGCAGCGTTCTTAGCTGCGCTCGCTACTGCTCCTGCGGTCCTGCAGACTCAGTTGGCAGTGGAATTGGCCGGTCATCCTCACGGAGCAGCAGTGTTGTTAGAGGCCATTGATAAGGGAAAGGCTTCACCGCAGCTCCTGCAAAACCTGACCGTGCGGCAACGCCTCCTGGCGCATAACCGTCCCGACTGGAAACGCCGCATCGAAGATTGGTCGCAACACCTCCCTTCCCTGGATGCGCAGGTGCGCCAGGTCTTGCAGCGGCGAATCCAGATCTTCGACCCGCAACGCGCCAGTGCCGAGCGCGGCCGGGGCGTTTTCCAGAAACATTGTGCCGCCTGTCACCGTATCGGCGAGGAGGGCGCTACTATCGGACCGAAGCTGGATGGCATTGGCAGTCGCGGTCTGGAACGTCTTGCGGAAGACATTCTCGATCCGAATCGCAATGTAGATGAAGCCTATCGGCTGACAGTCATCCTTACGCGCACGGGCCGCACACTTTCGGGCCTCAAGCTCCGTGAACAAGGCGAGCAGATCATTCTCGCAGACCAGCAAGGAAAAGAGTTCGTCGTTGCCCGCGCTGACATTGAGCAGCTGCAAGTCAGTCCGCTTTCCCCGATGCCCGCCAATTTCCACGAGACGCTTTCCGACGCCGAATTCGCCGATTTGCTCGCCTTCCTACTGACACGGCGCTAGCTCGGCAGAGGGCAATTAGCCACCCGCCATCCAGCCAACAAATCGGAAAATCATGAAACCCGCGAGACCCCACGACAGGCTTGGTAAGCGCAGGGATTCGTAGGTCTCGATCCGCACGCAATCAGGCTCGGCCAGGCAAACGGTGACGTTAGGGAAAAGCGGCTCGGTGAGCGCCTGAGTAGGTGGCAGCAACGTGGTGTCGAATTGCCCCGATGTGCCCGCGCGGATAAAGCCGCTGATGATAGGCACCAGTGAACCGAGGAACTCGATAGTGCCACGTGGGTCAGCTTCGCTAAAAGCTACGAGTCGGCGTTGCTCGCTGAGCGCAAGCGAAGCGAGGATTTTCTGAGCTTCTGGAGACGGTTTCCAGCGCGACCAGTGCGGAAACTCGCGGCGCAGAATGACGCCCTGAATCGGTTGCGGGTACCAGGCCAGTAACAGCCAGTCGTCCACGATGGCCAGAGTTGGCACCAGCGGCAAAGTCGGTAATCGGCCGGTCGGATCTTGAATGTTCAGGCACAACAGCTCATGCCCGCGATACTGGCGGCGCTGTACTTCCATCTGGAATGGCCCCAATTCGACGCGCTTGAGTTGCGCCAGCACCTTGCGTGCCTTCGGAACATCTTTAACTTGCACGCCGATCAGCATACCGGTGGAAAGCAACCCCTCAGCACTGGCATCGCTGATCAACCACACCTGGCCCAGGTGAGGCAGGAGTTCTCGGAGCGCCTCTACACGCGATGCTTGCAAGAACTCATCCAGCTGCTGAAGGAATTTCTTGCTTTCCTCCTGGGTTGCAAAAACCTCGACCATCGCCTCGAGTGTCTGGCGTAAACCCCTGCCCAATGCCAGGAGGTCCATCTGGAAGACATCCACATCTGCACGCGGTGACAGAGGCGGCAGATGTTGCTTGCCCTGCAGATAAGCCTCGATACCGGAGCGCGTGTCTGGGAAAAGAGCCGCCAAGCCCCGGCGTTGTCCCGTACTCAGGTGCACGCATACACTGCTGCGTATGGCGCGGCCTTCCGCTCCCAAATGCCAGGTGATCGCGGGAATGTCCTCCAAACCGCTGGTGGCGATAAACTTCTGCGCGGTTGGGCCGAGCCTAGCTAGCGACTCTACGAGCGGCTTGCCGTATAGGTAGCCGCGCACACACGCAGGATAACCTGGCCCTGCTGTGATGCGCTTATACCATTCATTTTGCAAGACACTGGGCGTTTTGCCCTCCAGGACATCGAGTGTCGCTTCAGGCGATTCCGTGCCCAGCAGCAGCACGAGATGATCGCCTTCCGACCACCAGGAAAAGTGCCAGCTGGTTTCGAGCAATTTGGCTTGCTGAATGCGGCGATCACGCAGTTGTAGGGCGGTGATCTGCAGTTTGAAAACCTCGGCCAACTGACGGAGCAGTGCCCTGGCGTGAGCTTCGTTCTTGGCCTGGCCTGGAAGCACCACGGTAATCTGCAACCGCAATTGTTGGGCATCCACCAACCTCAGCCCGAAGACGCAGCCTTCTGCGCACAACTGTTCGAGAATGGGCCAGCAATGCCGCTGCAAATCCTCGAAAGGGACGGGCAGCGGCGCTATCTGCGCCAGCATGCCCAGATGCTCCCCGAGTGGCACGCACACGGGCTGCAAAGCGTTCCGCCAAACCTCCGCCAGGGCCGTTTTCTGCCAGGCTTCCCGGTGGCGGGCGTAACCATCATAGCGCAAATAAATGGCACATCGGCCATCCAACAAAGCTTCAGGAGCTACTTGCCCCTTAGGTACAGGCGCTGCTCGCGCCGCCAGGACAAGTATCAACGCCGCCGCCAGCATCGCTGACCTACCTCGCAACATCTCCAGTCTCCTGTTATGTCGGAATGGGTGGATTTGCTCGCTAATAACATAGCCAGGAGGAATGCAAAATCAACAGGGCTGGCGCTAGTAAACGTACCCAGGGCGTGGAAGCGGTTGCCGACGACAATCAATCAGCAATATCGCCGATCTGCGTGATGCGCTTGATAAGCATCGTAGCATAGCAACCGCGGGGCAGGACAAACTCCAGGTACAGTTTTCGTTTCCCCGCGTTCAGTTCATCGTCCCCGAGCTGATAGCGCAAGTCCTGCGGGAAGAACACGGCCGGGCGCTCGCCCCGCGAGAAGAAAGGTTTACGAAAATGCCGCAGTTTCAATTGCCGCAGGGTGATTTTTTCCGCGGCCAGCACATCGTCTATGATCGGCTTGAGCGGATGATCTTCAGTGAGCTTGAGCCGGGCGCTGAGAAAAGGAATCTGCAGACTGTG
Organism: bacterium HR36; assembly: GCA_002898995.1. Taxonomy (GTDB): domain Bacteria; phylum Planctomycetota; class Planctomycetia; order Gemmatales; family HRBIN36; genus HRBIN36. The sequence goes on along the minus strand of BEIM01000077.1, from coordinate 4,638 downwards.
CAAGGCCTGCCGCTGCGCCTGACTCAGACCCCGGAAAAACCACACCGGCCCGATCCGCAAAGACACCTCGAAGAGTTGTTCGGGCCGACAATGCAGTTCCAACCAGCGCGTTAAGCAGCGGTTCCATAGGTAGCTCTGGTAAGCCGACAAATAGAGCGTTTTCAATTCCATGTGCAAGCAAGCAAAGGCCCCGCGAAAATCCTGGGGATGGTCGCACAAATAATTGACGACGCTGCGCACATGGCCGCGCGGTAAGTGTTCTTTGAGGGTCGGCCAGTTGCCCCATTCCTTGCGCAGCATCTCCTTGAGCCGTTTGATCTCGCCCCGGTCGTGCTCATACGGCGCGGTGAGGGCCAGTTTCAGCGCTTGCTCATAGTCCTCGGCAATCAAGTAACGGGCGATAAAGCGACGGTCGGGTGTCACCGAGCCGAAGCGCTGGTCGTCGAAATAATTGGGCACGCCTTCCTGTTGCAGCTCCTCTAAAGCCTCCAGCGCATACCGGGCTTGGCCGCTGGACAAATCGCGGACGACGATTTGAAAGCGATTGCCACTGACCTGTTTGGGACCGTAGGGCGCGGCCAACTGGCCGAGGTACTGCACGTGGAGATGGGTTTGCTTCAACCCCCGGCGCGGCCCGTGGAATATGCTCAAATATTGCGTGGTGCGGGCATGGCGGTCCTTTAGCCCACCATAGCCAACTTGGCGGCGCGCGATTTTCCATTTGCGACAAATCGCATCAATCGCTTCGGGTGTGCCTAGCGATTCCTTGTCCAGGCGATAAAAAGCGTAGGCTCCCTCCTGACCAGGACGCACTTCGGTCAATTCTTCGACGCAAAAATCCTGCGGTTGTTGTTTGAGTTTCATGACCAGACCTCTGGCTCGTGGTGCAACACCTCGATTCACACCGTGGCGAGCATTCCGTAACTGTGTAGCAGCCATGCTTAACTAAAAAGGCCGAGGGAGCAAGGTCTGAGACCGGTCGCCCAGGCAGCCCCAGAGGTACCCGCACCCCTCGGCCAATCACATTATACACCACGTCAAGATGGCGGCAAGGGAAAACCATGAGTTTTTATTGACTTTCCCTGACTCACCAGTCACCACAAAACCACTCTCCAGGAATCTCACTTCTGACTTCCGTGCCCCTTTGCCTTCATCTGGCTGCTAGGCGATAAGCTATCTTGTCCGAGGCATCGCAGATGAAGACGTCTAAAGTGGCCTCGTGCTATCTGGCCGCCTGTTACGAGCCCATATCTTGCGAGATTCCTTCGCCATGTCGCGAACCTCATACCGCGAAACCGCCTTTGTGCAGTCGCCTCCGCGCACATCAAAAGCAACAAGCGTTTGCCACTTCTGGTGGCGCCAGATGCATTCGCGATGCCGTCTGACAACAGCACAGTGGCCGTGGTAGACACCCGGGAGCGGCCGGCATTAGCCAGCAATGGGAAGCATTGACATCCTAACCGGCGCAGCAAAAGCGGTAGTCATGCAACGGACGGCTGGTGTGCGCTAGCTACGATCCTTGCTCCCACACACGCGCAAATGCCCAAAAAATCCCCAGCGCGTTCACGCCGAAAAGAAAAAACATAGCGCCTAGCCCCCCGAAAAAAGAGCAAAAACAGCAACCTGACGCTCGGAAAAAAAACACAATGAACCAACGCCCGAAAACGATATGCAGCGTGTGAACGCCCGTTGCTCCTAGCCGCCCACCATTCGGCGCACCGCGAGCGCTGGCGACTGCCGCTACGTATTTTCGATGGGGGATGCCTGCCGGTTGAAAGTTACTAGGCCGTTTGCGGCGTCGTGCCTGGCTATTTTTTGGTGGCGGCGTCGAAGCGCTTGGCAACCTCGTCCCAGTTGACCACGTTCCACCACGCCTTCAAATAATCGCCGCGGCGGTTGCGGTAATCAATGTAATAGGCGTGTTCCCAGACATCCACGCCCAGCACGGGATACTGGTTGTTCATCAGCGGGCAATCCTGATTGGCGGTGCTAATCACCTTGAGATGCCCGCCGTCCACCACCAGCCAGGCCCAGCCGCTGCCGAAACGCTTCAACCCCGCATCGTTGACCATCTGCTTGACCTGATCCAGACCGCCCAGAGCCTTAATCGCGTCCGCCAGTGCTCCTTTTGGTTCTTTGCTGCCGCCCGGCTTCATAATCTCCCATAACATGGTGTGGTTGTAATGCCCGCCACCATTGTTGATCACCGCTTGCCGAATCGCTTCTGGCACCTTGGTAATCTGCCGCAGCAACTCGTCAATCTCCAGCTTATGCAAGTCGGGGTAATCCTTGAGTGCGGCGTTGAGATTATCCACGTAAGCTTGATGGTGCTTGTCGTGGTGATATTCCATCGTCTCCTTGCTGATGTACGGTTGCAGGGCGTCGTAGGGGTAAGGCAAAGGCGGTAAAGTGAAGGGATATGGCATAGTGTTCCTCCTCGTAATGCCAGCTTGGTGTCCGTAAAGGGTCTTAGGCTCGCGTAGCTGGGAGCAAGTGAGTGATTAGTATAGTCACCGGCATGCGAAAGTCCAAACCGATTACACGCGGCACAAGGCAGGTGCAAACGCTAGGCGTCTCCTAGTGCGTGACCGCAGTGGCCGCCGTTGGCCAAGTAGTCTGGCGTTCACCCATGGCGAATCGTTGCAGACGCGCCCCACGGCCAAAGTAAACCACGAGTCCCCACTCCCGGCAACGCTGGCCCGGAATGGTTCGCGGTTCTTTACATGCGGGCTGGCGCCCGCTACTGCTGTCGGTTCGCGCGGGCTAGGCGAGTTTAGATGTCGAAATAGAGCATGAATTCGTAGGGATGCGGGCGGAGGCGAACGGCATCCGCTTCTTTCTCGGTCTTGTACCAAATCCAGGTGTCAATCACGTCTGGGGTAAAGACATCACCGCGGAGCAGGAATTCGTGATCGGCCCGCAGAGCGCGGAGGGCTTCTTCGAGGGAACCAGGCGTCTTAGGTACCTTGGCCAGTTCTTCCGGTTCCAGGTCGTAGATATCCTTGTCAAGCGGTTCGCCGGGGTGAATCTTGTTCTGGATGCCGTCGAGCATGGCCATGAGCATGGCAGCGAAGCACAGATAGGGATTGGAGCTGCCGTCAGGGCAACGGAATTCCAGGCGTTTGGTCTTAGGACTGACGTGGTAGACCGGGATGCGAATAGCCGCGGAGCGATTGCGGCGGCTGTAGGCGAGGTTGACCGGCGCTTCGTAGCCTGGAACCAAACGCTTGTAGCTATTGGTCGTGGGATTACAAAAAGCGCACAGAGCGGGAGCGTGCTTCAACAGTCCGCCGATCGCATGCAGGCCAGTGTCACTCAAACTGGCGTAGCCGGAGCCAGCAAATAGATTGCTGCCGTTCTTCCACAAGCTGGTATGCACGTGCATGCCCGAGCCGTTGTCACCAAAAAGCGGTTTGGGCATAAAGGTGGCGGTCTTGCCGTGCTTGCGCGCGACGTTTTTGACGATGTACTTGTATTTCAAGACATTGTCGGCCATCTGCACCAGCGGTGCGTATTTCATGTCAATTTCACCCTGTCCGCCGGTTGCTACTTCGTGATGCTGCGCTTCGATCGGCACGCCGCACTGAATAAGCGTCAACATCATCTCTGTGCGGACATCCTGAAGGTGATCGGAAGGTGGAACAGGGAAATAGCCCTCTTTGTAACGGAGCTTGTAACCGAGATTGGGCTTTTCCTCGCGTCCGGTGTTCCAAGCCCCCTCGACCGAATCAATGTAGTAGTAGCCGCAATTTGAGGTTTGGTCGTAGCGAATGTCGTCGAAGATAAAGAACTCGAGCTCTGGCCCGAAGTAGGCAGTATCGGCTATCCCTGTGGACTTCATGTAGTTGACGGCTTTGCGGGCAATGTTGCGGGGATCACGGGTGTAATCCTGGCGGGTAAGTGGGTCGAGGATATTGCAAATCATGGTGAGCGTCGGCGCGGTGGTAAACGGGTCAATGAAAGCGGTTTCCGGATCGGGCAGGACGAGCATATCCGATTCGTTGATCGCCTGCCAACCCCGTATCGAAGAGCCATCAAAGCCCAAACCCTCCTCAAATACTGCTTCGTCCAGGGCATCGGCGGGAATGGTGAAATGTTGCCACATTCCCGGGAAGTCCATAAAGCGCAAATCCACGGCCTGGATCTGCTTCTCTTTGATGAGAGCTAGCACCTCTTTAGGTTTCACGGCGATTCCTCCTCGTGCAAGTGCGTCATTTTGACAAAAAACCTCCGGGGCGCTGCCGCACCAGCCGGAGGGGAGCAGGGCGCTCCCAGCAAATTACATGCCGCGACCTATTTCTATCAAGAGCATTCGCGGTGCCCAGAATTTTCCGAAGCCGACGCTTGGCCTATCTTCGATAGGGCGAAAGATCAAGGGCAGCCATTGCCGGCATGCGCGGCATGAGTGCCTGGTTCTTGGCAAATCCACCAAGCTGGCGCTAGCTCCTACCGCGGTAACGCTAGCACGGACAGAGCCGGGTCGGGGCCAATGGAAGCACCCCGTCCCGCGCGGGCTTGTCGTGCGACCTAGCAGACACGTCGGTGCGGATGGGAACTTTCGATCAACCTCGCGAGTGTAACCGCGGTAGAGCGACGTGTCGCTAGGGCCTGGCGACATGGTTTTGATTCGCCTCAGCG
>BEIM01000076.1 GCA_002898995.1 bacterium HR36 | reverse complement strand
GATTCCCAACAGAAGACCTGCCAGGCGCACCAGTCCTTCTCCCATCACTCCCAGCGGTAGAAGTGGCGGCTGCCCCATATCACCATACAGTAAGGCTTCGCCTCCTCGCGCCACCAACCTTATGTCCTCAAGCCGTGGATCAATTTCTCGGAGACAGTCCAGAATAAGACCCTGCCGCTTCTCGATCACTAGCTTGCTGAACCAGTCAGCCACTTCTTTCTGCGGTATGGGAACACTGGCGAAACGAAAAAAGGCCGGCAGCATCGGCGGGGGAGGTAGCGGTTCTAGACGAATTCCGAAACTTTCGAGTATCGCGAAGAAGCTCCTGCTTTCCCCATTCATTAGCGTGCGAAGCTCTAGTACAGGCCGCGGTTGTATCGTCGGCAAATGCGAGTTCTTTCCTCCCTGGCTCAAGACCATTCTTACTTGAGCAAGGTCTTCTGGTGCGCTAAGCAGACGTAGGCGCACTTCCCATTGCGTGGATTGAGCTGCCGAGCGTTTCACGCCCAGCAGCTGCACCTCCCGTTCAGTATCCAACCCATGGAAGAGGTTTTGCCAGAGTCCAGCGCTGGTTTGGCCGTTATTGTTTGCCGTTGGCTCAATGCCTCGTAGAGCATTGACGCGAATAGCCAGTTCAGCGTTGTAACCGCCCGCATGGAGAAAAAGGGCTTCCAAGAGTGCGGTCTTACCTACGTTATTTTTCCCGGCGATCAAATTGACCTTGGCCAAGCGCGACAATTGCAACTTGTCAAAGCCGCGAAAATGCCTTACCTCGAACCTTTCATACATCTTCGGACCTCCGTCAAGGATCCGGAAATGCGATTATTCATGGTACAGTACGTGTGTAGACTCCAGGTACACTCACTCGCTGACTAAGGAAGGGATACCTACTCCTTCAGCTCCACTCTTCCACGTACGTGGCACAGACGTTTAGAAGCAAGCCAGCAAGGTGTGAGGCGTTCTTACTGACTCACGCTGAATTTTATCGTGCGCGGGGGAAGGCAAACTTGCTCGTTGCAGGCTTGATAGCGGATGGTAACCGTCAGCGGACTGGTGTCGGGTTGGCCATTCACCACAGTTCGCTGAATGCGCACGGGAATGACGACGGTGTTTTCGTACACGCGAAAGGTTTCACCGGCCTGCGTTTTCGCCTTGCCGGGCGGATATGCCACTTGCACTTCGCGGAGCGGTGTCGCGGTTTCGACCCGGATCGTGGTCGGAATGGGTCCCGTAGCACCAGCAGGGTTGGCGTAGATATGCCAGCCTTTTTCGATGGTGATCGTGACAGTGAGCACTTGCCGACCCTCGGCGTCCGGCTTGCCAAGCTGCGCGGAGACCTGTACGGGCTGAGGCGGTTTTTCTGTCTGGGCAAAGGCAACGCACACCAACAGCACCACAAACACGCTGGTCGCGCACCGCATGGTCATTCTCCTGTTGCTCGGCGGGCTTATATCCACCATCCCCAAGCGTCGCGGGCGAACCGATAGTTTCAAATGGTAGGCAATTGATAAGGATCGCGGCGCGGGCGATCGAGCCAGGTATTGGCCTCCGCGTCGCCTTCGAATTGCCAGGTCTTGGGGTTCCAGCGGAGCTTGCGATGGTTCCAGTAAGCGAGGTTACCGAGATGGCACACGGTTACCGAGCGAGCGCCAATCTCCACATCACAAATCGGACGCTGCCGGGTCTTGATGCACTCAATCCAGTTCCGCAAGTGATTGGTCGAGCGTGGCAGGGTGATGATTTTTGCGACGTCGGGTCGCTTGACGAGTTCCGCCGGCTCGCTGGCCAGGTAGCCGCGATTAACGAAAATTTTGCCGTGGCTACCCAGGAAGGCTACGCCATTTACTGGCTTACCGGGTGCGTATTCGTTGCTGTGCACGACGATGACGCCGTTGGCGTAAACGAAGCGAACGCCCTTTTCGGTTTTCGGCCAGGGAACGGGTGGAGGCAAAATCTCCACCGGGCCGGAGTCATCCGCACCGATCCCCCATTGAGCGATGTCGAAATGGTGCGCACCCCAATCGGTCATCATGCCGCCGGAGTATTCCTTGTAATTGCGCCAAGCGGGAAAGTGTTTGTGCACGCCCCGCGGGCTGAGCACCGAGTTGTACGGGCGCTTCGGGGCCGGGCCAAGCCAGCGATCCCAATCCAGACCCGGTTCCAGGGGTTCTTCCGGGAGATCGCAAGGTCGGCTAGGGCCACCGACGTTGACATGTACCTCCTTGAGCTGACCAATCTGTCCGGCTCGCACCAGTCCGCAGGCGACCCAAAACTCGCGACTGGAGCGTTGCTGGCTGCCAGTCTGGAAGACGCGCTTGTATTTGCGAACTGCCTCGATCATCAGCCGCGCCTCATGAATCGTGAGCGACAGCGGTTTTTCGCAATAAATGTCCTTGCCCGCCTTGCAGGCTTCCAGCACAGGGATGGCGTGCCAGTGGTCGGGAGTGGCGATGACCACAGCGTCAATATCCTTTCTGGCGAGCAGATCGCGAAAATCGTTGTAGGCGGCACAGCCCTTGTATTCGCCGGACTTGAGTTGGACGGCGTAGCGTTCGTCCACCATTTTGCGTGCAAATTCCCGGCGATTGGTGTCCACATCGCAGACCGCGAGCACCTGGACATCCTTCATGCCGAGGAAACCGCCCATCAGGCCACGACCTTGCGTGCCCATGCCAATGAAGCCGAGCGTGAGCCGCTCGCTGGCCGCTGCGCGCTGTTGGTTACCCAATGAGGTTGCTGACAGGAACAAGGGTGCCGTTCCCAGCGCTAGCATTTGGTGAAATTCCCGCCGCGTGATTCGTCGCATAGCTTCGCCTCCTGGTTGGCTGATGTTCGGGCATGCCTCGAGTTCGGTTCGTGGCTGGATACAGGAACATAGTTTTTTTTACGCGGCGTAACGAGGCAATCCAGATGGTTCCGTTTGGCATCGCTGAGGCCAACTATTTGTGCTTCCGTGGCCCAGCCGCGTGTCATGCGCGAATCCAAAGGCGATAGCGCCGAGGCTTTGGCTATGCCAACGCGCTTAGGTCAACCATAGGGCTTCCAAGAACCAGGAGCCGCCAACGTAAGCCAACAGTGCAAATAGGCAACTCGCTGCGGAGTAAATTCGTGGGCCGCGCAATGGCTAGTGTTTGCAGTGGAGGGGACTGGCGTGAGTCGGCCGCAGCGCTTCCCTTGCCTGCGCCCGAGAGTTCCCCGCTGCGCGCAACGAGGCAGCCTGGCTGAAGCGCAGCGGCGTTTTGCCAACGATAGGCCAGGCGGTAATTATGAATCCAGGCGTCCGAAAGACGATTTTCTGTAATCGTGTTGCGCTGAGCATGGAATGCGATCGGGAGCTGGAGCGCAGCAACATGAGCTAACCGACAGCGGGAGGGAGAAAGATGCGCAGATGGCCTTCGTGGGTAGCGGGGTTGGGATTGTGCTTGCATCTGGCGCAGGTGATAGCACAGCAGGCAGCGCCGTCGGGTCCGCCAGATCCGTATGGCCGCAGTGACCCAGGTGAAAAGCGGGGTTTGCAATTCCGCCTGATTGGCCCGGCGGCTGGCGGGCGCGTATGCCGGGTGGCGGGTGTGGCGGGAGAGCCGCGGGTGTACTATGCGGCGACGGCCGCCAGCGGTTTGTGGAAATCTACCGATGGCGGTATTACCTGGCAGCCGATCTTCGACGACCAGCCTACTTCTGCTTGCGGTGCAATCGCGGTCTCGCCCTCGCATCCCCATATCCTGTACGTGGGCACTGGCGAGGCGAATATCCGCAACAACGCCCAGATCGGGGAAGGCATTTTCGTCTCCGAGGATGCGGGACAGACTTGGCGCCATGCCTGGAAAGCCCGTGCGGTCATCGGTACCATAGCGGTGCATCCGACAAATCCGGACATCGCCTTCGCAGCTGTGCTCGGCAGTCCGTACGGACCGAGCGAACAACGCGGCGTTTATCGCACAATGGATCGCGGTCGCACCTGGCAACGCGTCTTGTTCAAAGACCCCGATACCGGCGCTTCCGACGTGTGCATTGATCCAAACAATCCCTCGGTGATTTTTGCAGGATTGTGGCAGGCCCGACGGCGCCCCTGGGAATTGATCAGCGGTGGGCCGGGCAGCGGCTTGTACGTGTCGCGGGATAGCGGGGATACTTGGCAGGAGATAGTCGGCCACGGTTTGCCCGAAAAGCCTTACGGGAAGATCGGCGTAGCTGTTGCCCCGTCTGATAGCCGCCGGGTTTACGCCATTATTGAGGCCCGCGACGGGGGACTTTTCCGCTCCGACGATGGCGGCAGAACCTGGCAACGCATGAGCGATCAGCGGGGCATTCGCCAACGTGCGTGGTATTACTCCACCATTACCGTTGACCCGACAAATCCCGACATCGTCTGGTGCCCCAACGTTGCCATGATGCGGAGCACCGATGGCGGTAAAACCTTCCATGCGGTACGCGGCTTTCACCATGGCGACCATCACGATTTGTGGATCGATCCCAAAAACCCCAAACGGATGATTGACGGCAACGATGGAGGGGTGGATGTCACCGTCAATGGTGGGGAAACCTGGTACGCGCCGCCTCTGCCGTGGTGCCAGTTTTACCGCATCAACGTGGATAATCGCACCCCCTATTGGGTGTCGGGCACGATTCAGGACATTGGCGCTCTCGCCGGCCCCAGCAACAGCCTGAATCGGCGGGGGATCAGCCATTATGAATGGTATCCCATTGGCGGCGGTGAGGCTGGTTATACGGCCCACCATCCTCAAGACCCCAACATCATCTATGCGGGCGAATATGCTGGCATCATCACTCGCTTCGATTACCGCAACCGCCAGGCACCGCATGTGGGGGTTTACCCGTACCGTACCTCCGGGGAAGCCGCCGATTTGCGCTATCGCTTTCGCTGGCCGGCGCCGATTCTCATCTCGCCGCACGACCCGAATCTGGTGTATCACGCGGGAAATATCCTGTTTGCCAGTCGGGATGGCGGCGTGACGTGGACGGCCCTCAGTGGTGACCTGACGCGTAATGACAAGTCCAAACAAGGCTGGTCGGGCGGCCCCATTACCGGCGACAACACCTCCGCCGAGCATTATTGCACCATCTCGGCCATTGCTGAGTCTCCCAGGCAACCTGGCGTGCTCTGGGTCGGTTCGGATGACGGTTTATTGCACCTGTCGCGCGATGGCGGCAAGACCTGGATGAATCTGACGTCGCGGCTGCCGAAGTTTCCAGAATGGGCAACCCTCAAATGCATCGAGGCTTCACCGCATGATTCCGCTACTGCTTACGTTGTCGTGGACGCGCACTTGTTGGATGATTTCCGACCGTATCTGTTCAAGACGACAGATTTCGGCCAGACCTGGCAGGTGCTTTCGAATTCATTGCCACAAGACGAGTACTTGCACGTCATCCGTGAAGACCCCAGGAAAAAAGGCCTGCTCTTTGTCGGGAGTGAAAAAGGTGTGTGGTTTTCGCGGGATGACGGCAAGGCCTGGACCCGCCTCCGCCGCAACCTGCCTACCGTCGCCGTCCATGATCTAGTGGTCAAGAATGACGATTTGGTCGTGGGCACCAATGGCCGATCCATCTACATTCTCGACGACCTCACGCCACTACGTTTACCCGAGTCAAGCTGGCGCACCGGCAAGCCGGCACTCTTACCGCCGCGACCTGCGATCCGCTGGCGTTATCACAGTGCGGAAGTTGGGCCTGGGGCTGGCGAAAACCCACCCCGCGGTGCCCTGCTTTACTATTGGCTACCGAGCAAACCCAAAGGCCCAATCTTTCTGCGTGTTTACGATACCAAAGGCCAGTTGGTGAAGACCCTGCACAGTACGGTGCCGTCGCAGGAGTCTCGTGAACCGGGCGAATACGACGATCCCAAGCCTAAGAAGCCAGCGTTAATCGCGGAGCCTGGCTTGCAGCGGGTGGTCTGGGATCTGACTGCGGAAGGAGCACGCAAGATCCCGCGGGCCGTTCATGAGGGCTCTGATCCGGAAAGCGGCCCGCTCGTGCTGCCCGGGAAATATCGCCTGGTGCTGGAAGTAGAGGGGCAGCGTTCGGAGCAATGGCTGGAGGTTCTAGCGGACCCGCGGCTGCAACTACCGATGGCAGTGCTCGAAGAGCGCTGGCAATTCACGCGCACGGTGCAGCAACGCATCAGCGAGGTCGCCGATCTAGTTGAGAAAATCCGAAGCGTGCGCGACCAGCTACAACGCCGCAATCAATATCTCGGCCAGGCCGAGCGCTTTGCCCACATGCGCAAGCAGTCTCAGGCCCTCATCGCAAAGCTCGACGACCTGGAAAACCGATTGCATAATCCCAAGGCCCGCATTTCCTACGACCTGCTGGCAGAACGTGGTGGAGCCCGCTTGTATTCCAAGCTGCTCGTGCTTTACGAGGTTTGCCTGGACGCCGATGGGCCTGTTACGCAGGGAATGCGCGAAGTCCTGCGCGATCACGAAAGCGAGCTGGCCAAGTACCGCGAAATGTGGCAGAAGATTTGCGCGGACGACCTCGCGGTGCTGAACGAACTGGCGGCGAAAATGGGTGTGCCGACGATCTGGATCCCCAACAACTAGGCGGACGGACCCGTTAGACACGAAACCAGCATTGACCAAACACAACCCCGCCGCAGCTGGCAAAACGGGGCTTCCATTCCGTCCCAGGATCGGCTAGAATCATGCCAAGCAGCAGGGAAGCCGAAGCGGCCTGGATCGCAAAGGCCTCGGCAATGGGCCGTCGGAGGCTGGGGAAGGGATTCCTATGTGGAAACTGTGGCGACGCTGGAAAGGTGAGCGTAAGCCGGCTTGGCGTCAGCTGCCGGTGTTGGTGCTGGTCAATGGTTTAGCCGAGCAGAGAGAAAGTTGGTACTGTAATCGCAGCGCTTGGGAACGCGACTTTGATGTGAAAGTCCCCGAGATTCTCGTCTATGACGGGCCGCAGTTGCACCGGCGGATTGCTGACGGCTTGCCGATCACTGTGCCCTACCTGGCCGATTGCCTCGAAGAATATCTCGAACGCTTCGTGCAAAAAACTCCGTATTACATCGTAGCCAGCAGTCTGGGTTGCCAGGTGGCGGTGGAATTGGCGGTGCGCCGGCCGGCGTGGGTGGCGCGGATGGTGCTCCTGTGCCCATCGGGCTTCGGTTCGATCGAGCGCCTGCCCGTAGTCGAAGGTGTGCGGCACAGTGATATGGAATCCCTGCTCCGTAGCATTTTCCACGATCCCCGTCACGTTGACCAGCAGATGCTCGCTTATTTGCGGGAGCGGATGCAACAGCGGGAGTGGAAAAAAGGCCTGCTCCGCACCGTGCGTGGCACAGCACAACATTGTGTGCGCGACCAGCTTGCCAGAGTCCGCTGCCCGACTTTGGTGGTCTGCGGCGAACAAGACAAGATCGTCTGTCCCGAGGCGGTGCGTGCAGCAGTCTGCCATTTGCCGCTGTTTCAATTCATCCTGTTGCCGAGCTGTGGCCATGCCCCGCAAATCGAATGCAGTCAGACGGTCAATCGCTTGGTGCGAGCGTTCCTGCTCAGTCCCGATGCAGAAACCCCCAGGCGGACACTGGCAAGCGCCGCGGCCGGCGAGGGGATGCAAGCGGAGGTAAGCCATGGTTTGGGCTAGGCTGGCGCGCTGGCGCTTGGTTCGCACTGCAGCGCAGGTCTTATTCCGCAAGCTCGCGCTACGCCGATTGGCGCGGTTGGATCACATGGACATGGCGGCGCATCAGGAAGCCACCCTGTTGTACCTGGTGCGAAAAGCGACTGACACGCGGTTCGGCAAGGAACACGGCTTCGCACGGATTCGTACGGTGGGCGATTTCCAACAGCGGGTACGGCTGCGCACTTACGAGGACTTCTGGCGGGATTACTGGCAAGCGACCTTTCCTGATATCCAGGGGAGCACCTGGCCAACCCAACCGCCGTACTTCGCGCTGTCTTCCGGCACCAGCACCGGCAATACCAAGTACTTGCCGGTAAACGGCGAATTACTGGCCTCACATCGCTCCGCTGCACTATGTTTATTTGGCTCATTATGGGCGACTCATCCCGAATTGCCGCTACTGCAAGGACGGCTGTTCTTTCTAGGTGGAAGCACTGATTTGGCGTCACTGGGAGCGGGTATCCGCAGCGGCGATCTGAGCTGAATCGTCGCCAGCGAAACTCCCGCTTGGCTGCGACCGTTTACCTGGCCTCCCTTGCACCTGGCGCTGTTGAAAAACTGGGACAGCAAAATCCGTGCACTGGCGCGCAGCTCCCTGAATGAACGCATCACCCTTTTGGCCGGGGTGCCTTCCTGGCTCATGGTGTTGATTGAAGAAGCGAAAACAGCAAGCGGCCAACATTCGGTCACAGACATTTGGCCCGAGCTAAAAGTGCTGGTGCATGGTGGGGTGTGTTTCGAGCCGTATCGCCTTTGGTTCGCGCGCGAACTGCCCACCCACGTGATTCGGGCCGAAACTTATCCCAGTTCCGAAGCCTTTGTGGCTTTTGAAGACCTGCGTTATAGACACCTACGGCTGGTGCCCGATCATGGGATTTTCTTCGAATTTGTGCCCCGCGGCGAACTTGGGCAGGCCCGACCCACGCGGCACACTTTGCGCGACTTCGAGTTGGGCGTGGATTATGCCATAGTCCTGACGACCTGTGCGGGCTTGTGGGCGTATGTGCTAGGCGATGTGGTTCGCTTTGAGCGACGGCACCCGCCGCTTTTGCGGTTTGTCGGGCGGACTACTGATTATCTGTCGGCGTTTGGGGAACATCTGACCGGCGAAGAAATTGAGCGAGCGGTGAGCCGGGCGGCTGAGCAATGTGGTGCGATACTGGCCGAGTTTCACGTGGGCCCCGTATTTGCTGAACACGGGCGGCCACCGGGTTGGCATCGCTATGTGCTGGAGTGCGTGACGCCCCCAGCCGACGTGCAACAATTCGCTCACTGCTTAGACGCAGCGTTGCGCCAGCTCAATGCCGACTACGATGCTCACCGTTTTGGCGATCTGGGGCTTGGTCCACCGGAAATCATCCTGGTGCGTCGCGGAGCTTTCGCGGATTGGTTACGTACTCAGGGCAAACTCGGGGGCCAACACAAGGTCCCACGCATTGATCCTGCTGGCCCGCTGACAGCCTCCTTGATGCAATTTTTTGCCGAGACACAAGCGGTTCTGCCTGGCACTCCAGCCATCTTGACACCCGCACACAACGTTCCGTCAAAAGCTGTGCCTTGTTAGCTGTCAAACCTTCGCCTAAATCAAGTGATATCAGAGCCAACTCCTACGAATCGTACCGTTTGCGACTGGGTCGCGCTTACCGATTGCCAAGGAAATCCACTATGAATCCACGCACTGCACAAGACTGGCAACACCGCTACGAATCTGGCGATACCCCCTGGGACACCGGGGAACCAGACGCCGAACTGATCCGCGTGCTGAACGAAGGCTGGTTTGGCCCGTGTCGTTGTGTGGAGATTGGCTGTGGCACAGGAACCAACGCGGTCTACTTGGCGCAGCGCGGTTTCGAGGTGACTGCTTTCGACATTTCGCCCCTAGCCATTGAAAAGGCGCGAAGCAAGGCTCAGGCCGCTGGTGTCGCGGTGCATTTCCTAGTGGGCGATGTCTTCGACCCGCCCGCGTTGGGCGAGCCATTTCCTTTTGTATTTGACCGCGGTGTCTATCACAGCGTGCGTGAACTGGGCGTGGACAGATTCATCGCTGGCCTGAAAAAACTGACGCAACCTGGTTCGTGGTATCTGGTGCTGATGGGCAATGCCGATGATCCGAATCCCCTCGAAAAGGGCCCACCTCGCGTCAGCGTGCGGCAGATTGCCGAAGAACTCGAACCACATTTCGCTCTCTGGCAGCTCCGCCGCTATCAATTTCGCGCCGTTCAGCCGGACGGCCAGGCTTTTTTCCCGCTAGCTTGGTCTGGCCTCCTTCGTCGCCGCTAAACACGCTGCTGTCAGCCAGCGCATTAACCCTGTCCCGGGCTCCCTAGCTGTTTCTCGGCCAATGTTTGGGGAGCGATCTTATGCCGCTTCAAAGCCCGGTCATTCGGCCGCTCGGGCAAAACACCTTGTGGGATTCTCGAAGTGCCGCATTTTCTCTTGTTTATGTGACCACAGCGGCCAGGTCGGCGAGTTACAGAGCGGTGGTAATTTGTTCGCGAGCAGCGTTCTCCATAGCCAACCGGGTCGCGCGGTCCCAGCGTAATTCGTCAGCCATTAAAGCGGTAACTTCGGACAACGCTTCACTCGCCGCCTGGCTATCCAGGAACGCCAGCCGAATCCGACGGGCCAGGAAATCCATCGGTGTACGTGCCATTTCGTGACGTGCGGCGTAAACCACTTCGGCGCGCAAATACGGCCAATTCGGCAACAACCGACCTGCATACTGGCGCGTAAGTTGCCACACTTCTGCCGCTACCGTGCCATATTGCCGCAGGTGTTCGCGAACATCCGCGGGGATTGACGTGGCGATGTCGCTGGACAGAGGTTCCCGCGTTGGTGGAAGGAAGGGTGCGCAGGGTTTTCCTGGGTAGCCGCCTTCCCAGCCCGGAGCGCCGAAAAGTGGCGTGTGCGCACTGCGGGAAGATCGCATTCGCATACCCTGCCCAGCCAACCAGTCGAGCAGTTCCTCCGCCATGCGGCGATACGTTGTCCATTTCCCGCCCACCAGCGTCACGAGCCCATGTAAATCCTCAATGGTGTGTTCGCGGACTGCCGAAGCCGTCGTAGCGGCTGTTTGGCG
>BEIM01000075.1 GCA_002898995.1 bacterium HR36 | reverse complement strand
ACTACTACGTTGCAGGCATGCACATTCCTGAGCAGGGCGATAGGGCAACGCCGCTACTGGACTCCGCTCACCCGCATGGCCCGGGGAGCCCTGGCTCCACGCCGCTGACCAACGCGGTAATGCCTGCTCTGCCGACAGACGCTCTTTCTGGCCCCCTTTGGCTTGCCCCGGAGATGACGGCCAAAATCCCCAGCACTCATGCGGAAATTTGGCTCCGCCTGCTGCCCACTCCCAAACTTATAGACCGCCTGCGCTGCGACTGGGACTTTCGTGGTTTGCTGGTCAAATTTAAATTGGAGGCCGGCATCAGCGAAGCTGTACTCCTAGAGCGGGCCGAAGAATCGCGGCGCCGCTCTGCTGCCGATCTGATGGTGGCCAACCTCCTAGAAACCGTTAGCACCACCGCCTGGCTCGGCCCGATAAACGGCCAGTATCACAAGCTCCCGCGCCACCAGTTGCCCTCCGCCTTACTCGACGCCCTTGAGGCAATGCTGCTTTACTCAGACTAATTTACACCGAACGGTTTGGCGGCTGATCGGGCATTGTCGTTCTCGTTAGTTCACACCGCCTAACACCGCTGGGCGTCAGGCCACAGGAGCGGGTCGCGGCGATGTTCGCAGCTATGGCAACCTGAGCAATCGTACCACGGTGGGCTTACACCCACCGCTTCCGGCGTAAAAATCCCGTGTCTCGTATCGTGGCTTTCCCGCACCAACTGCGACCCGATCATCCCGATAGTGCACCATAGTGAATGGACAAAGGCTCTCATGGTGGACAGCGGTCCTAAACTGACTTGCGTGGAATGGGTCGGCCCATGGTGCGGAGCAACAGTTGCATATCCTCCCAGACCTCGCGTTTGGCGTTGGGGTTACGCAGCAAGTATGCCGGGTGGTAGGTGCAGATCAGGGCAGCACCGCCGTAGCGATGCACTTTACCGCGTAATTTGCCGATGCTCTGATTGGTCTGGAGCAGGGTTTGAGCAGCCACGGCGCCGAGACAGCAAATATATTTCGGGGCGATAATCGCCAGCTGTTGTTCCAGGTAGCCGCGACAGTTGGCGATTTCCTCAGGCAAGGGAGTGCGGTTGTTTGGTGGGCGACATTTGAGGACATTGCAGATGTACACCTCCTCGCGGCGCAGTCCGCAGGCGACCAGGATGCGATTGAGCAATTGACCCGCTGGGCCGACGAACGGCTCGCCCTGCGCGTCTTCTTCCTGGCCTGGAGCCTCGCCGACGAGCACCAATGCAGCATCAGGATTTCCCACCCCGAACACTGTCTGCGTGCGGTTACGTACCAATTGCGGACACTTGGTGCAGCCGATGACTTGCGACCGATTCAATTCCTCCAGGGCCCGGGCTTTCTCCTGTGGCGTACGGGCCGAAGATTCCAGGGGTTGGTCGAAAAGCGAAGAGGCGGTGACAATTGGTACGGAGCTGGCGGGCGCTTGCGTTTCGGTGCTGAGGGAACGCTCCTTGCCAATTTCGAGCCGAGGCTTACCTGCACGCGCGGTTCTCGCTGAGGCGGTCCTCCCTGATGGAGAGGCCGACTCAAATTCGGCAGCCGATGCAACTTTGCACTCAGAACTTAATGACTGTTCATGCGTCGCTGGCTGGTTTGCCAGCCATTCCACACCAGCAAAACGCAGCGCTTCTAGGTGCAGGCGAAGGCTTTCCCGCAAGCAATTGAGGTCCGTCATGTGACTGTCCTGGCTGAGGCTCTCAGGATGCACAGAATTATTCCCAGAGCGTGGCAAAGACGCGCCTAGCGCGAAATAGTCCCTGCTGCTATAAATACCATACGAAAGGAAAAGCCCCCATGATTTACCTGCTGGGACGTAGCTTGCAAATAGTCGGCCTGGTGCTGGTGCCGGTGGCCGTTGCCGGGAACCTGGCGGAAATCGCCCATTCTCCCGCAGCACTCACGCTCCGCCAGTCCGTGATTCTGTCCGCCCTAGGCATCGCGCTCTTTTACATGGGTTACCTCCTGCAAGGTCGGCGGTCGTAATGCTGCTACGCACAACACGCCGATTATATCCGCCCCGTGGACATTGTTACCTGCTGCATGGCCGGCGATCGTAATGCTGCTAATCGCTACATGCCCGCTGGGTCAGAGCCGCCATCTTCGCCTCGTTTTTGGCTAGCATTCATCGCCACCCTGGGCAAAATGAGGCGCAGCCGGAGCCTGTAGCGCCTCCCTCACTGGGTCTATCCACGAGAGGGCCATCCTAAGCTGTCAAGGCCCAGGATTAAGCGCAGAAACCTGCGTGCCCTTTGCTCGTCGCAGGCGTATGTGCTAAGTTTGAGCGGGCCAGAAAGCTGGGAAGCGCGGTGCACGACGGACGCTAATGCGTATGTGGGGAGTTTCGTCGTGGCAGAAACGAAATCGGTTCCTGAACGCGAAGGGAGTGGACAAGCTCCCCGGGAACGGCGTGCCCATCAGCGCAAGCCACCACGGGGACGTTGCATCGTGAAGTTGTTTCGCGGCACCCTGGGCTTGGGGCAGAACCTTGCCCTGGAGCTTGTGGATGTCTCACTGAGCGGAGCCAAATTGCGACTCAGCCAAAACCTTCGCCCAGGCGAGGAAGTTACGGTCGAGCTACTTGGTCAGGGACATCTTCGCCCCGTGAAAAGCCTGGCCCGGGTGATCTGGTGCCGACCGGCTGACCAGGGTTTCCTGACGGGCCTGACGTTTGAAAAGCCTTTGTCCTACGCGGACTTCCTGCACCTGACCTGATCCAGTCGGCCGACCCCAGTTGACAGCGGCGGCAACCGCCGTATATTACCGGTGTGCAAAGGCACCTCGGCTTTTGCCGGGGTTTTTTTGGGCCGGACTTTGTGAAAAAAATCACAAAGTCCCCGTAAGGGAAAAGCAATGGACGCCTACTGGCAGTCGTGGCTCCCCGTCGGGCTCTACCTGGCCGCGATCCTAGCTTTCGTCGGGGGCAGCTTGCTTGTCGCTCACGCCCTGGCGCCGCCGCGTCATCGCCCGGTCAAGGACATGCCTTACGAATCCGGCATGGACCCGATTGGCGACGCCCGCCAGCATTTCGACATTCGCTACTATCTGATCGCCATTTTGTTCTTGTTGTTCGACGTCGAGCTTTTGTTCCTCTACCCCTGGGCGGTTTCCGCATACGAAACGACCGGCCTGCCGCCAGCCTTGCGCGACGCCGCTTTGGTCAGCGTCCTGATCTTCTTGGGCCTATTAGTCATCGGCTACGTGTACGAGTGGGCAAAAGGAGGCTTCCGATGGCCCTAGGCTTGCCGGAGAATGTCTTCATTGCCAACCTTGATAAGCTCGCTAACTGGGTGCGTGCCAACAGCCTCTGGCCCATGCCGTTTGCCACCGCCTGCTGCGGTATCGAGCTTATGGCTGTCGGTGCTTCCCGCTACGATATCGCCCGGTTCGGGGCCGAGGTCATGCGCTTCAGTCCGCGCCAGTGCGATCTTATGATCGTTGCCGGACGCATCGTCATGAAAATGCTCCCCGTCTTGCAGCGCATCTGGTTGCAAATGCCCGAACCTAAATGGTGCATCTCTATGGGCGCTTGTGCTTGCAGCGGCGGCGTGTTTGATACTTACGCCGTTGTTCAAGGGATTGACCGCTTCATTCCCGTTGACCTTTATATTCCCGGCTGTCCGCCACGTCCCGAACAGCTTATTCAGGCCGTCCTCGACCTGCAGGAGCAGATAAAAAAGACCGGCACCTTGACCGGCCGCGAGTTCCAGCGACGTACTCAACTTCAGACTCCCCACCTGCGCCCTGCCGCGCCAACGGATTTAATCGTTGCCCCGGGCGACTATAGTACCGCGACTCTGCGTTGGCCCGCCGATGATAAATATCCCGTTCATCCTTCGCGCCGTCTGCCGCTTCTCCAGGATAACTAAGTCTCTTCTTGCCTCTATGCGGAATGCTCATCTACTCGAGGTCCTGATGCCGCCACGACAGCATCTGACACCTTCTCCGAGACCTGACCGAAACTAGCGCCCTTGCCGCACTTCTTATACCCCTATATTAGCTGCCATTTACACACAACTATGATCGCCTACCACCATATCCTTGAAACGCTCCGTCGAATCACCGGCTGCTCGCACTTGGAACTGCGCACTTTTCGGGACAATGTTCGTCTCGAAGTGCCGCGCGAATATCTATATCCTGTGCTCCAGCACCTCAAGGAGGGTTTCGGATTCGATATGTTGATAGATATTACCGCGGTGGACTACTTGTATTATCCCGATGCGCGCCGCCGTTTCGGGGTGATTTATTGTTTGCTCAACACGAGTACCGGCCAGCGCCTGGTGGTGAAAACGTATTTGGATGAGCCGGACCTGCATCTTCCCTCCGTCTTTCCCTTATGGAAAGCTGCGGACTGGCTAGAGCGCGAGGTGTACGACATGTTCGGCATTGTCTTTGACGGGCACCCCGACTTGCGCCGCATTCTTCTGCCAGAATCTTTCGCTGACTATCCTCTACGCAAGGATTATCCCTTGCGCGGCCGGGGCGAACGCCATAATTTCCCGACTCTATCCCGGGCCGAAAGCTAAACCTCGCGGGATGCGATTATGCCCCTGGAACTTGTCGAAACCTGGGAAACGACCAGCAATCAGAAGCAATATCTCTGGACACTCAATTTCGGCCCGCAACATCCGGCCACCCATACTACTTTGCGCCTTATCCTGACTCTGGACGGCGAAAAAGTCGTCAAGGCGGTCCCTGATATTGGCTATTTGCACAGCGGTTTTGAAAAACTCGGCGAAGACCTCAACTACAACCAAT
The DNA here is from genome assembly GCA_002898995.1 of bacterium HR36. Classification (GTDB taxonomy): domain Bacteria; phylum Planctomycetota; class Planctomycetia; order Gemmatales; family HRBIN36; genus HRBIN36. The sequence continues at coordinate 6,034 of BEIM01000075.1, read as the reverse complement.
ACGTTACCATTGTCGATCGCATGAACTATATTTCGCCCGTCGCCAATGAAATCGCCTGGCACCATGTGGTGGAAAAACTCCTAGGCATCGAGCTTACTCCCCGTTGTCAGTATATTCGCACCATCCTGGCCGAGTTGGCTCGTATCAGCGATCATTGCCTGAATATTGGTACCGCCGCCCTCGACCTAGGCGCCTTCACACCTTTCCTGTACGCTTTCTATCAACGCGAGCTGATTTATGACATCATTCAGGAGGCCTCAGGCCAGCGGTTCCATCCCAGCTATACCCGCATCGGCGGATTAATGTATGATGTACGCCATGAATGGATCCGCAAGGTGCGTGCTTTTGTGCAAAGCTTTCCGAAAGCGCATAGCGATATTCACCGTTTGCTCACGCGGAATCGTATTTTCGTGCAACGCACCAAAGGGATCGGCGTGCTGCCGCGCGAACTGGCTATCAATCTTGGATGTACTGGCCCGGTCGCCCGCGCCAGTGGCGTCGTCCGCGACTTGCGCAAAGACGAACCTTATCTCGCTTACGGCGAGCTGCGCGATACCTTCCAAGTGGTTTGCGCTACCGGCGGCGACTGTTACGCCCGGTACTTAGTTCGCATGGAGGAGATGCTCGAAAGTCTCAAGATTATTCGCGCCGCTATCGAGAATTTGCCATCGGGCCCCGTCAATATAGACGTCGAGACTAAGGAAGTCCTGCCTCCTAAACCAGAAACCTGGCGGACTATCGAGGGTTTGATTCAACATTTTGAATTGATTATGACCAATCGCGGACTGAATACCCCGCGCGAGGAAATATACGGTGCCATCGAATCGCCGAACGGCGAACTGGGCTTCTATATTGTCGCCGACGGTTCAGATCGGCCTTATCGCTGCCGCACCCGGCCTCCCTCTTTCGTACATTTTGCCGTCTTTCCTTACCTTGCCGTCGGACACCAAATTAGCGATATGGTGGCTATATTAGGCAGCCTTAACATTATTGCCGCCGAGCTGGACCGCTAAATATTGGGTGCGTACTATGCCAATACTAACCGAAACCATGCGGCAAGAAATCGAAGCCTATACCCAGCGTTACGCGACACGCCAGGCCGCGCTTTTGCCCGCTCTACATCTCATTCAACGCCATTTTCATTGCGTGCCCCTGGCTGCGATCGAGGAACTCGCTGACTTCTTAGGCCTCCACCCTGCGCAAGTCCACGACACCTTGAGTTTTTACGGTTTTTTCCGAGACGAAAAGCATCCTCTAGGTCGGCATCGCGTTTGGGTTTGCCGCAGCTTGCCGTGCATGCTTCGCGGAGGGGAGCAATTGCTAGAAGACCTGTGTCACCATTTAGGTATCCAACCTGGCCAAACTACCTCTGATGGTTCGATCACCCTGGAATTTGCGGAGTGCCTGGGAGCATGTGAGCTGGCGCCCTGTATTCTAATCAATGATGAATGCCATGGCCCGTTGGACTCCGACACTGCGCGGAACCTGATAGAGAAACTCCGGCAACAGGGAGCGGAACATGGAATTTGAACCGGTCCTGCTGCGCCACATCGCCGTGCCGGGTATCCAAAACTTAGAAGTGTATCAGGCGCACGGCGGCTATAATGCCTTACATCAGGCGCTGGAACTGTCGCCGGAGCAGGTCGTTCAGATGGTGAAAGAATCAGGACTGCGCGGCCGAGGCGGGGCCGGTTTTCCTACCGGGATAAAATGGGGCTTTCTTCCTAAAGACCATCCCGGTCCCATTTACTTATGCGTAAATGCGGACGAAAGTGAGCCAGGGACCTTTTGCAACCGCGTTCTTATGGAGGGCGACCCGCACCAGGTCCTCGAGGGCACTATCATCAGTGCTTATGCTATCCGCGCACGCGTGGCCTATATTTATCTCCGTTATGAATATGGCAAGAGTTATCGTGTCCTTCAGAGGGCAATTGACGAGCTTTATAAGAACGGTTTCCTCGGACGAAACATCCTTGGCAAAGCGGGTTTTGATCTCGACATCTATATCCATCGCGGCGCAGGCGCTTATATCTGCGGTGAGGAAACCGGCCTTATCGAAAGCTTAGAGGGAAAGCGCGCTTGGCCGCGAATCAAGCCACCATTTCCCGCGGTTCAGGGGCTATTTCAGAAACCCACCATCGTTAATAATGTGGAAACGCTGGCCTGCGTCAAACATATTGTGGAGCGAGGCCCCACCTGGTTCCGCTCCATGGGTGTCCCTCCCGATCCGAATAATCCGCGCGATCTCGGCAGCTTCGGGCCAAAGTTATACTGTCTCAGCGGCCACGTTAATCAGCCAGGATGCTATGAATTGCCCCTAGGCATCCCGGCTCGCGAGCTTATCGAAAAATATGGTGGCGGCGTTTGGCAAGGCCGTCGCGCCAAAGCTATTATTCCGGGCGGCCTGAGTATGGGTTTTATGACCGCCGAGGAGCTAGATACGCCACTAGATTTCAACGGCCCGATGCGCGTTGGATGCCTGGGGTTAGGTACGGCAGCGGTCATCGTTATAGATGACCGGACCAGCATGGTGGATGTGCTCTATAATAGTTGCCGATTTTTCGCTCATGAATCTTGCGGCCAATGTACTCCCTGCCGCGAAGGTACTGCCTGGATGGCTAAGATCCTTGCTCGGATCCGCAGGGGCCAGGGCTACTTAGACGACTTAGATATTCTCCTCGAAATTGCCAACGGCATCGGTATCATTCCCGGCACGACTATATGTGGTCTCGCGGATGGAGCTGCCTGGCCCGTGAAAACTGCGATCACGAAATTCCGCGCCGAATTTGAAGAATATATCCGCAATTCGCGCTCTCGCCAGGCCTCTATCCTCGCGCCCCTAACAACCCACTAATGCTGTTAGTGGAGGACTTGCCATGCTCCATAGATGCAACCAGCTAATCAGCAGCATACTGGTCATCTTGTGGTTAGGAATTTTCTCTGGGTGCAGCGATTCATCTTCTAAGCCCAGTCAGTCGGCGCAAAAGGGTGACCAGGCCACAGCTCTGCAGCATAATCCTCCCGCGGCATCGCCACCTGGCGCTAAACCCGGCTTTCCTTTAGCAAAGCCACCCATAGTTCCGGCCCCGTCTTCACCACCACAATCCGCAACGCTTCCCACCCCCGCCAGCACTGCTTCACAGCCTGCGCATAACACTCGGCCTGTCGGTCCCTATGGCATTCGTCAGATTACGCTCGGTCTGAACGATCTGCGCCAGGCCGGTCTGCTTTTACTGGGATACTATGACCAGAACCATTGCTGGCCGCGCAACGAGGCCGAATTGCGCGATGCGCTACGCGAAATGCCTGCAGTTTATAAGGCCATTCAAATTGGAGATTATATTTTCGCCCCTGCTAAGAATCTAAACTTAGTCCCGGGTACCCAGACTGTCTTGATCTATGAAAAGCTGCCAGATAAGGCGGGAACTCGCTTGGTGCTTTTCGGCGATGGTTCTGTCAAGCGTCTGAATGCAGCGGAATTCGCTCAGCTAAAACTTCCACCCCCCTAAGCATCCAAGCCCGGAGAATTGCTCGCGATGGCTACGATCACCGTCAACGGAAAAGATATTGAGATCGGCGACCAGGAAAATCTAAACCTGATTCAAGCGGCTGCGCGTGCAGGTGTGGCCATCCCGCATTATTGCTGGCACCCTGCCCTAAGTGTCGTCGCCAGCTGCCGTATGTGCTTAGTCGAAGTCGGCGAACGGAAACCTGAAGGTTCTATAGTTATGCAGCCGCGTCTCCTGCCTGCTTGTCAAACTCCCGCACGGCATGGCACAGTCGTAGTTACTAACAGCCAAAAGGTGCGCGCTGCCCAGGCGGCAGTTCTCGAATATTTGCTGCTCAATCATCCCCTCGATTGTCCCGTCTGCGACCAGGCAGGCGAATGCTGGTTGCAGGATTATAGTTACAAATATGGCCGTGCTCGCAGTCGTCTGCGGGACGAAAAGTTGTTGAGGCCAGACAAGGATTATATCGGCGAGCAGATTGTGCTTTTCACAGACCGGTGTGTAATGTGTACGCGCTGTGTCCGGTTCACTCGCGAAATTAGCGGCACCGGAGAGTTAGAAGTCATTTCTCGCGGTGATCATGCAGAAATTGACATCTTCCCAGGTAGGCCCTGTAATAATAAGTTGGCCGGAAATGTTGTCGATCTCTGTCCCGTTGGGGCTTTATGCAGTAGGGATTTTCTCTATAAACATAGGGTCTGGTTTCTGCGGTCTCAGAAGTCCGTTTGCCCGCATTGCGCCACAGGATGCAGCATCTGGATTGATTATAACAAAAACATCGTTTATCGCCTGCGCCCACGCTACAACCCGCAAGCGAATGGCCACTTTATGTGTGACGATGGCCGATTTGGCTACAGCCACGTCAACAATAAGCAAAGGCTCCTATATCCTCTCGCCCACAGCGGGGACAACCTGGTTCCTGTCTCCTGGGCCGACCTCAAGAACGAGATTCGGGAACACTTGTTGAATCTAGCGAAAGCAGGCCAAGATCACACTTTGGTTGTGGTTTTATCGCCCTGGCTAACTCTGGAAGAAAGCTGGCTGGCGATTCAATGGATTAACACTGTATGCCCGCAGGCTAAGTTTGCCCATGGTCCACTACGGGATGCAGGCGCTGATGACATATATCCGAAAGGCCCGCGAGGCGAACCCTGCCTACCCGACCGAGCTAAGTTTATTATCCGCGGCGAGAAGGCACCTAACTGTCGGGGCATAGACATTCTTTTGCGCCATCAGCAAAATCCTCCCCTTACCTGGCAGGAAGTCCTGGAAGCGGTCGAGCAGGGCACGTTACAGCATCTCTACTTCGTCGGCGGCGATCCTTTATATAAGGCCAGTGACGTGGAACTAGTGCGTCTGCGTCAGGCACGCAGCCTGATCGTCTCCGATATTTTCCCGAACGGCCTGGAAACACTGGCACGGTGGGTCATTCCGGGTACCACTTTTGCCGAGAAAAACGGCACCTATATTAACTCTCGGGGACTCGCCCAGGCTCTTTATCAAGCTGTACAGCCTCCTGATGGTATCTGGCCCGAAGCGCGATTTTTTTGGGAGTTATTAGAACTAGCGGGCCTTTATCACGCACCCACAGTTCGCCGTCAAATCGCTGCCGCGATCCCGGAATTGAGTCCTTTGGACCTAGATGACTTGGGCGAGCACGGTATTCTGCTAACGCCCGGCGCCTTAGCTTCATAACCCGACCAAGGAAGCGCACATGGACTGGATAACCATAGGGCTTATTCTTTTCGTGCTGACGCTTTTGCAGGTCATTTGCGCCTATCTTATTTATCTGGAACGCAAAGTCGCTGCCTGGGTACAGGATCGCAAAGGGCCGAACCGGGTCGGTCCTTGGGGCCTGTTGCAACCAGTTGCCGACGGGCTTAAATTCCTATTCAAAGAACAGGTGGTTCCTGTTCACGTTGATCGCTTTCTCTATTTCCTGGCCCCGAGTATTTCCGTCGTGACAACGATGTTAGCCTTCGCGGTCGTGCCCTTCGGTCCGACAGACACGGCACCAACCGATGGTCTGCGCTATCTTATCGCCCCGGGAATCGAGATTGGTCTCCTCTTTATCTTCGCAATTGGCAGCCTGAACGTCTATTCTATAATTCTCGGCGGTTGGGCCTCTAACAACAAATATAGCCTTCTTGGCTGTGTGCGTTCTAGCGCCCAGATCATTAGCTACGAAATTCCCTTGGCCCTCTCCGCTCTGGCAGTCGTCCTCCTAGCAGGAACCCTTAACTTAGAGGAAATCCTAAACCAGCAAGTACAGACGGGCCTTGCCGGCTGGTTTATCTGGTATCAGCCGCTCGGATGTTTACTCTTTTTCGCCAGTGCTCTGGCCGAATCTAACCGCCTGCCTTTCGACTTACCCGAGGCCGAACAGGAGTTAGTGGGCGGCTATCACACCGAATATAGCGGTATGAAATTCGCTATGTTCTTCCTCGGGGAATACACCCATGTCACGACGGTTAGCTTCTTAATCTCTCTACTTTATTTTGGCGGTTGGCACTTCCCCGGGATCG
>BEIM01000074.1 GCA_002898995.1 bacterium HR36 | reverse complement strand
AATGTTCTGCTGCGTCGTCGTCCGGGGATGCGTGCCGGTCTCTATCGCGTACTGTTCAGCCGGTAAGCCAAATGCATCCCAGCCCATCGGATGCAACACGCAGTAGCCCCGCATACGTTTATAACGCGCGATGATATCCGTCGCCGTGTACCCTTCTGGGTGCCCGACGTGCAGCCCCGCTCCACTCGGATAGGGAAACATATCCAGCACGTAATACTTCGGCTTATCGGGGAAATCGGGGGTGCGGAAGGTCTTGTGTGTCACCCAGTAGTTTTGCCATTTCGCTTCGATGATTTGCGGGTTGTACTTGGGCATCGCGACCTACTCCCGCCTCAGCCTGGTTCGGTGCCGGCCAAAAATTGCGTTGCCGGCGAATTGTACATTATAGCCGAGCCAACCAGTCCCGAGCCATGCTGCCGGTCAGCGCTCAGCGTTTCGCGACTCTTTCTCGGTTGGGTCAGGATAGCATGCACCGAAGCCCGGACAACAGCGTTACTGGCGATTACGACCTGGCCTTTCCACAAGCGGCGGCTCGGCATAGACTAGATTGCCTGTCCAGTGGACGATAGATGCCGACAGCAAGTTACCACTGGGCGAACCAGCTTCGGAAGTAGTGCGTATCAAAAAACGAGGAGCTGAAAGTCATGAAAAAGGGAATTCATCCCGAATATGTAGAGGCGACGGTAACGTGTGGCTGTGGAAACACGTTCAAGACCCGCAGCACCAAGCGGGAGATCCACGTGGAAATCTGTTCCGCTTGCCATCCGTTTTTCACGGGGAAAATGAAATACGTGGACACGGCTGGGCGGGTTGAGCGGTTCCTGCGCAAGTATCGCCGGAACAACGAGTCCCAGCCGGGCCACAAATAGCGTCGTTTGCGAAAAGCGTTGCTGGCACCGGGCGCGAACGTGCACCGTTAGCTGCCGGACCAAGCAATTACGCCAGCTACACTGCTTACTCCGCTTCCTGATTTGAGCTTTCGCGCGGGCTTCTCAACAGCAACCCGGAACCCAGGCGACTCCGCGTCGTACAGCACACGGCAATCACCAGAAATGGACGTAATTTGGACGCATCGTGGCAAACTACTGTCTAGGCGAACGGGCATGGCTATGTGATATCGATAGACAAGTTTGTGGGTGGGCCATGTGGGCGAAACTAGACGAAATTCTGCGACGTTATCAGGAGATGGAACGGCAGCTTAGCAATCCTGCCGTGATCGCCGATAGTTTGCGCGCGGGCCAGCTCGCGAAAGAACACGGTTTGCTTGCGCGGGTGGCCAGGCCCTATCTCGAGTATCGCCGGCTCGAGGAAGAACTGGCACAGGCGGAGCGTCTTGCGATTGCGGAAAAAGACCCAGAATTGCGTGCTTACGCCGAGGAAGAGGTGCACAACCTCCGTCGCAAGCTGGCGCAATTACGCCAGCATCTCGAAGAGCTGTTGCTCGTGGACCCCGAAGAGGATCGGGACAGTGTCATTCTGGAGATACGTGCTGGCACCGGCGGCGAAGAAGCCGCTTTATTTGCCGCTGACCTCTTTCGCATGTACGAGAAATACGCCGCCGCGCGGGGCTGGAAAATGGAAGTCCTCGATTTCAACGCGACCGATTTGGGCGGCTTCAAGGAGATCATCTGCAGCATCAGTGGCGAAAATGTGTACCGAGAGTTGCGTTACGAGTCGGGCGGCCATCGGGTGCAGCGCGTCCCGAAGACTGAGCAGCAGGGACGTATCCACACCTCGGCGGCCACCGTCGCAGTCCTGGCCGAGCCTGAAGAAATCGAGATTGAAATCAAGCCCGACGAAGTGCGTATTGACACCTTCGCCTCGGGTGGCCCCGGCGGACAGCACCAGAACAAGACACAAAGCGGCGTACGCATCGTTCACCTACCGACGGGAATTGTTGCCGAATGCCGCAATGAACGAAGCCAGCACAAGAATAAAGCGACTGCCTGGCGTATGCTCCGTGCCAAACTCTACCAGCATTTCGCTCAGCAGAAAGAAGCAGAACGTGCTCAGCAGCGCCGTAGCCTCATCGGCACCGGCGATCGCTCCGATCGCATTCGCACCTACAATTTTCCCCAGAACCGCGTCACTGACCATCGCATCGGACTGACCCTGTACAAACTCGATGCCATCATGAATGGCGAATTGCAGGAATTGATCCGCGCATTGATTGAATACGATCGCCGACAGCAGTTCGAGCAACTCTCGCTCGAAAAAGTCGTCGCCAGCAGCGCCCACGGGGAGTAAGAGAACGGAAGCACAAGGCACTTGCCATGGCATTTCCGACGGAGACGGTTTGGACTTTTGGCCGGTTGTTGCAGTGGACGACGCGGTTCCTCACCGAGCGCGGCGCAGAGACACCGCGGCTGGACGCGGAGGTGTTGCTCGCCCATGCCCAGGGCTGCCGACGCATTGATCTGTACACCCGGTTTGACGAACCCGCTTCCGAAGAAGTGCGCGACCGGTTTCGCCAACTGGTGCGGCAGCGGGCCGAGGGGTGTCCCGTCGCCTATCTTGTGGGGCGAAAGGAGTTTTTCTCGCTAGAGTTTGAGGTTGACCCTGCCGTGCTCATCCCGCGCCCCAGCACCGAAACCCTGGTGGCTGAGAGCATCAACCGCCTCCGCGCGTGGGCCGAGCCGACCATTCTCGACGTCGGCACAGGGAGCGGCAACATCGCAGTAACCCTAGCCAAATATCTCCCCACCGCTCGCATAACCGCAGTGGACATCAGCGCGGCGGCCCTGGGTTTAGCGCAGCGCAATGCCGAACGCCACGCCGTTGCCGATCGCATTACCTTTCTCCACGGGGATCTGTTCACCCCACTGCCATGCCACGCGTCCTTCGACGCGATTGTCAGCAATCCGCCCTACATTGCTGATGAGGAGTTGCCTCATTTGCCGATCGGCGTGCGCCAGTATGAGCCGGAAATTGCTTATCGCGGTGGCCCTGGAGGTTTGACAGTGGTGGAGCGCCTCATTCGCCAGGCCGCTGACTTTCTGCGTCCGTCTGGCTATTTGCTTCTCGAAATTGGTGCTGCTCAGGAACAGCCAGTCCGCCGGCTGATCGAGAGCCTTTCGCCATTGCATCTCGAACCGACCATCTACGACACCGACCGCCATCCCCGCGTTCTCGTCGCTCGAAGACTCAGTCCCGCCGAGGCGGCCAGGTTGGGCAAGTTTCACGAGCAAGCAATAAGCCAATTGGCTACGGTGAACTCGCCACAAGATCGGGAGGCCGAAGCTCTTTGATAAGTTGGGCGTTTTGGCCGTTGAAAATGCGAATGACCGAATCCTGGCCGCCGACTGCCACCAAAGCACCGTCGGGACTAACGGCGACAGCGTAGAGAAAATCATTGCCCGCGGGGAAGCTGCGTACCTGGCCGCCGTTGTCAATGTTCCACATCTTTGCCAGACCTTCCCCACTAATGGTCACAAACAGAGTGCCGTTACCCAGAAAAGCCATACGCGTGGCTTGTTTACCGTGGGCATTCACGGTGCGGACCTGTTCCCCTTTTTCGTAGTCCCAAATCTTCACCACGTTGTCGGCACCGCAACTTGCCAGGAGTTTGCCATCCCCTTTCCAGCCAACGTCCATGACATGATGTGTGTGGCCTTCGAAAGACTTGAGGAATTTACCCGATGGTACCTCCCAAACCTTGACGAACTTATCAGCGCCGCAGGTGGCCAACAGCTTACCATCGGGGCTGAAGCGGACGCCGAAGATGGTATCGCTATGGGCATCCCGTTTGTCGAGAACGATTTTGCCCGCAGCTAATTCGATCAGCCGCAACTCGCCTTCTTCCGTGGGTGCGCCACCGCCGGTTGCCAGGTATTTACCGTCGCGGGAGAAATCCAGCGCGGTGACGCGATCACGAAAACCGACAAATCGCTGACGCATCTGGCCGGTTTGCACATCCCAGAGGATGACCTCCTGATAGCCGCCACTAGCTACGAATCGGCCATCGGGACTGTAAGCCAGCGCCTGCACGAGATCGAGATGGGCAATATTCATGGGTTGGCCTTTATCATCCTTCAGGTCGGGATTGACCAGCGCCCGGATGAATTGGCCGCTGCCCGCATCGTAAACGTGAATCTCGCTGCCGCGGCTGGCTACCAAAGTGGACTTGTCTGGGCTGATGGCCAGCGCCCCGATAGGACGAATGGCAGCAGGGATACGCCCCAATTTGAATTCACGCTTGCGCTCGATAGCCACGCTCGGACCACGGGCTCCTTGCTCGATCCAGAGCTTGATCAACGCAAGTTGCTCCGGAGTCAACGGGGCGTCCTTGCTTCCTTTTTTGACAGGAGGCATAGCAGGCTGTTTGGTACGGCCGGCCAGGTGCACCAGCAAACTATCATTCGGCCTGCCCGGGTGCACCGCGGGGCCACGCTTCCCGCCTTTCATCAGCCCCTCGTACGTGCTCATGTCATATCCCCCAGATTTCACAGGCCCGGCGTGGCAACTCAGGCATTTGTCTTCCAGAATGGGGTAGATTTCCTTCTCAAAGCTGACGGGATCTTTGCGGTTCAATGAAATGACTTTGATTGGTTCGACCTGTACTTCCTGAGCGGCGGCCCTGGCATTTGTCCCCAGCAGCAAGACAAGCCCCAGCAATATCGTCAGCCCTTTCCAAGGCCACCGACGAACACTCAGCGGCAAGCACATGGTTTGGCGCATCGTGTTAACCTCCGTATTCGGGAAAGGTGGTCTGCTCGACCGGCAAGTAGGGAAAGATAGCGTTTGTGGCAGGAGTCACTGGGCGATTTTCACCTCGAGCTTGGCCTCGTGGTTCAAATTGACGTTATTGGGCAGGTTGGCGGTAGCGCGAACGATCGCGGGGAGGGTCATGCCCGGCTTGAGATTGCCAGCGATTTGCAGGATAAGCTTGGCTTCGTTTACGTTAGCCGGGATTTGTACAGGTTGTGCTGCCAGGCCTTGCACTCCCGGCGGCAGCACCAATTGCACATTCAACGGGCCGGTGTAATTGTGCAGGCGTTTAATCCGCACGGTGACGGGCACTTTGTCATTGGGCTTGGCCGAGAGCGTTCCCGGTTCCAGTGCTAATTCGGCCACTGTGCCATACACGACCACCTTGATCGGCGGCGCTTCCTGGGTTACGACGACATTCTGGCGATTCGCGCCCTTCGGATCGCGCGAGAAGGGTACCTGGCTTCTGCCTTGCAGCACCAGGTTATAGGTGCCGGGAGTAGCCTGCGGCGGTACCTGCAGCCGGACTTCTGCCTCGGCGTTGGCGTTGACGTTGGCGATCGGTTGCGGTTGGGCGTTAGGCTGCTGATTGGCCAACAGCAAGAAGGAAAGGGGCGTGATTTGGACGGCCGCTTTGAAGTCCGGTTGCAGTTGGGCGGCTTTCACTTTGAAAACGATTGGTCCACCCGGAGGCACCTCAATCTGCCGAACAGCGGGTTGCAGGGCGAAGGGGGGCTTTTCCCGTACCGCTAGCACTAGCTGCCGCGCCAGCCGGGCGTATGGGGGAACGGCTGCTTGAACGGGATAGATCACCGTCGCCGCCCGGGCCTCGCGACTGACCGTCTGCCCACCGAGATTCGCTGTCCCGCGAATCCGTATCACCGATTCGCTGATCCGCGCATCCGCAGCCGCTTCCAGCACCAGATAGGTGAAGCGCTGATTCGGGCCGACGACCTGTGGCGCACATGTCACTCCCGCTGGCAAGTTTTCTGCAGCGACGCTCACTTCGCCAGCAAAGCCATCGCGCCGTTCACAAAGCACCAGAATTCCTCGCGCCCCTCCTTGATGCAGCGTCAAACCGCCAGTAAGCGTCTGGTTCGGCAGCGTTTCATCCGCGCATAGGGCGAAGAGACGAAAATCAGGTTGCTCGCGGTGAATGCTGATGCGATAGATATGCCGTGGGCTACCGAACAGATCGGCCTCCCGGCTGCGGACGTGCAACAGGTATCTGCCATCCTGTGGTACAGCAAACCGTATTCGCGGATCGCTGGAGCGGGTGAAATAGCGAAACACGTGTAGGCTCTCCGCAATGTCATCACCTTCGAGCACCAGTTGCGGTTTGTTATCTTTCGGGTCTATGCGATAAACTTCGAGATACAAATCCATCGGCGAGCCCAGCCGCTCCGCATATCCCTCCAACCAGAAAACCTCCCCCTGCTTGGCCGTAAACGCGAACCAATCGTGATCGCCTGGGCGATCCACGCGCCCAGCCAGTTCACACGGCACGGCGATTTCTTGCGGTTTTTCCAGGCTGTCATTGCTTTCCTGTTCGGGAATCACTGGTTGGTCGCTAATGCCAACGAGGACGGGATTGGAATGACCCTGTGGCGCACGCAGACGGTAAGTGAATCCGTCCAGCACCGAGTCAGCCGCGATCAACGTCCCGCTATACTCCAGGCGTTGCGTGGAATTCGGGTCACTGGGCGGCGTAAGGGTAACCGACAACCGCTCCAGAATTGGCCCGCCCCAGCCAGGCACGTTTTCCACCTGGCTTCCAGGAAGATTCCGCCCGTAAAGCGTTACATTAGCAGGCTTGCCTCTCTCGACGACCGGGGGATAAATGGCGTCAATCCACGGCAGTGTGCTGATGGTCAACCGGTACACATGCTCCGGCCCGCCCGTCTGATGCGTAAACTCTACGAGCCGCACGTAATACACGCCATCCGCCGGCAAAACGGTATCAGCCACCGCCTCACGGTCGCGGTAACGGCGATTGATTGCCAGTTGTCTCCCCTCGCTGGAAAAGATTTGCACTTGGGGATCGAGCCGGCTGTCTATGCTAAACGCCTGGCAAACCACGACGACGCGCTGCCCTTTCTTGCCCTCGAAGGCATAGTAGTCCACATCCACATTAGGATTGATGACCCCGTTGATGATCACATTGAGCGGCACCTTCTGGGCCTGGTCAACATCGTTGTTCGGTTCCTGTTCGACAACTTCCTCCAGTTCGCCGACGCAGAACGTGCGCGGGTTAGAGACGCCGAATCGCCCGACTACGCATACATCGTACATACCAGGCGGCACATCGGCTGGGATCTGAACGCGGAACCTCGGTGGTCCCGGCGGTGCGGGCTTTTTCGGATCGGGGGGCGGCGGGGGGATTAGCTCGGCCTTCAACCCAGCATGACTGAAAACCAGCGCCCGCGGATCGTCTAGGTCGGTACCCGTGAGCGTTACTTCTACCGTCGTGCCTACCTTGCCTCCTGGTGGGAAAACCACTTGCAACCGCGGATGTGGATACGCATTTTGTGCCGTCAAGCGCGGCACAAGCAGCAAGCCCGTTCCAATCAGCATCACGCCGCACACCAACTGACTAACGCGGACTTTACCCCTCATGCTCGGCCTCCTGTTTCAGCGCATTGCAAAATCCACCGCTGAGGCTTTGTTCGCGGGCAAGGGCGGATTCAGCAACCGGTCTATCACTTTTCTTGGTGGGATAGTCAGGCAGGGTTGTAGGCAGGCGAAATCGAAGCTCGAATCTTCCCTCACTGGTTACCCGTTATGGTACAAGGTCCCCACGGAATCCGCAAGTGGGGAGCTGAGTTTTGTGCTTCCCAGGGCGAAGCGTCAGACCTCGCTGCTATTTTACTACAAGACCGAGGGATGCATACCGGCGAATGCGCCACCAGCCATAGTCGCAAAATCGAAATCTGGCGACCGGGTAAACCGTCACAGTAACAGGTACAAAGTGGTAGAAATACGTTGGGAGAACCAACGAAAGAGGAGGTTTGGCCATGAAACAGCTGGCACGATGGCTGGGAGTTGCTGTAAGCCTCATCGTCACGATAACAGGCTGTCAACGCTCTGCTCCAAACTCTGCCCCCATCGAAACACTGCAGAACCGTGAGCCGGTCGCCGTCCGGTTGATGTGAGCGACTATCAGATAACCGGCCCGTATGGCCACAAGAATCTCGCGGTCTTTCTGCTGCATTCGCCACAACAGCATCAGCGGCAGTTCCTGACGTTGGATGAGGGCCTGAAAAGTGGTCTGGTCAAGGTTACCGAAAAGGCAAGTGCCCAGGTCAACGAACTCATGGTGGAGAACGACAGCGATCTGCCGTTGTTTTTACAGGAAGGCGATCGCCTCTTCGGAGGCAAGCAGGATCGCATCCTCTACGCCAGTCTTGTAGTGCCGCCCAAGAGCGGGCCGAACCCTGTACCCGCGTTTTGTGTGGAACCAGGACGCTGGTCGGAGGGGCGTAGTGGTGAGCGGTTCGAAGCTACTACGAACTCGGCCCTGGCTCCCTTGCGTGTTCGCAACGCTGCTAAGCTAGCGAAGAGCCAGCAGCAAGTGTGGCAGGAAGTGGCAAACTTCAGGTTTCACCATGCCCATGTCGTGCGAGCCGGGGCCGACAGTTTTGGACGGGTGGACTTTGGTCCGAGCACGAGCCTGAATGAAGTCTTGGACGACCCTGCGGTCGTGAAGCTCACGCAAGATTACACGGCGGCCCTGGAGACGCTTTTACAGGATAAACCCGACGCGGTGGGCGTTGCCATTGCCGTCCAGGGGCGATTTGTGGAAGTGAACATTTATCCCAATCACCAGTTACTCCGCCGCATGTATCCGCGCCTGCTTCAGTCGCATGTCCTGGATGCCATCTCGCAAAAGGGCGGCACGCAAGCTAGCAGCCACCCGACTCCGGAAAACCTGCGCCGGTTGTTGACCGAAGGCAGGCAGAAGCAGAAGCGAACCGAACGGGTTAACGCCTTGAATCGCTTGGAGATCATCGAGTTGGAGTTCCAGGATGCGAAGACTGGTCAGTGGGCACACTGCATGAGCTATTATGATGAGCAGCCGATTCATCTCCAATGGGTGAGCGTTAACCAGCCTACCGAGATGCCCGACAACCCCGTGCCAGATACTCGTGATCAGCGGCCTCGACTTCTCCAGCAACTTAACCCCTGAAGAGAGTTTTGCCGCACGGGCCTTGCAAAGCGCCAGCCGATCCTGGTCGAAATTCAGAATGGCGGTATATGCTCAACCCACACCTTTGCCGGAAACCTTGCAAAGCGCCAGCCGATCCTGGTCGAAATTCAGAGCCTCCGTGCTGCTGCGCCGTAAACCGCGGCACGTGTTTGCACCAATCTTACCGCTAGCCAGGGCCTGCTACCCTCGAGGAGCGGGTGATATACCAGCGATGAAGGGCACCCATCCGCTCTTGCCCCGGCCACCAAATGAAAAGCAGCGACAGCCCTGTGCAGAGTTTGTGAATGCCAGGGCCCGGCGCGAGCCCTGCTTCAATTTCAACACCAGGCTGCTGCTGCCAGCTGTCGCACGGCAGGTGAGCAGTAATTGTGTGCCAGGAAGCTTGGCTCGAGGAAGGCCCGCTGTTTATCGGGGAAAGCTGATGTCAGCGTGGCGGCACACGGTTCCGCTGGATAGTGAGTCTGGTAAACGCGCCATCCTCGCGAAATTCTAACTCGGCGCGCACATGCTGCACGGACTTCAAGAGCAGGCCCAGCGGAGAATCGGGGGCCGGCAATCGCGGGAACCAGGGTTCTGCCAATGTTCCATGCCGCTCGTTGGTTACTACGTCTCGCTTCTCGTCATAGACCACCGTCGACCGATCGGGACTGACGGGAGCAAAACCATAAAGCCGATAGGCCGCGTCATACACCTGCTGATCGCGAGCCTGAGGCGGAATGATTCTCGCGCGCCATACCGGATAGAGCAAAGCGGTATTGGCCAGGGCATTGGCGGCGATCTGGGTTTCGACGAACCACTGAGCGACGGGCCAAAGGCGTTTTGCCGCCTGCGGGCTGAGGTGCAGCACCATGTGCGCTTCTACGCGATGGCTGCCAGGCCCCTCCTCTTTTTTCCCTTCGTTCTTTCGCTGGGCGACATAGCGGTCCACGATTTGCCGCAATACGTCCTCACGCAGGCTCACATAAAACATGTTTCCCACCGTGGTGTAATAAATGCCGGGCGTAAAGCGCTCTTTTTCTGGCGTGTTCGGGGGATTGAACCAGCGGTCGGCTTCCGAGTTGGGCACAGGGCGAATCGCCACGATCTTGTAACCCTGCTGATCTTTTTCCAGTGGTTCCCAGGTAATCATTTGCGGAGCAGCATTGTCCACCAGGGCTTTCAGAGCGCTGAGAATAGCAGCAAAGATCAGGGGATTTTTTACCTCGAGCCCAGCCACGATGGGTATCCGCATGGCGTTGCGCGCCCAGGCATAATCTGGTACTTCACTCATCGAGCCAAGCATGTAGCTGAGCAAAGCCGTTTCTGCCAACTCAGCCAGGAATGGGTCATCGTGCAGTCCCAGCAGCGCGATTTCGCCCACTGCCTGGAAGAAAGCACGTCCCTGCGGGCCGAGATTCGGCAGCAGTGCCTCACGCAAGAGACGGCGGACCGAAGAAGTCTCGGGGAAATGCACCAGCCAGTACAGTATACCTTCGGGGGGAATGAGATTGAGGTTGAATTTGACCGTTTTGCCGCCGATTTCCTGCCGCAACTGGCGGTACTGGGGAATGTTGATAAGTGGCAGGATGCATGTTTCCGCCGCCACTTCTTCTGGACGGATGCGCAGGCGGATGCCTACGGGGTCGAACGCTCCGCTCCAAAGCCAGAGGTAACGCCATCGGAAGGATTCGTACGCGGTTCGTTCCGCGACCGTTACTTTATCCAGGGGGAGTTCGATGAGTGGCGTGGCGAAGTGAATGGTGTTGTAGGCGTCGGAGATGGCCAATTGCCGGTCGCCATCCCAGCGCAGCTCCTTGCCTTCTGGCTGGTATAGTTCGCTTTCCTTCAGGCCGCTTTGCTGAAGCAGTTCCTTATGGGAAGCAGGGAGCTTGCCGTTTTGCCAAGCGGCGTAGAGAGCAGCGTGATGCAGCATGTACAACGAGGCCAGCGCTTCAGTGCGCCGGCTCTCTTTGATGCGAGTTTCTGGCCCCAGGATTGCACGCAGAAACTCATCCGAGAAGAACACGAATGCATCCTCATTGGGGTCTTTATGCTTAAAGACC
>BEIM01000073.1 GCA_002898995.1 bacterium HR36 | reverse complement strand
TGGCCGGCTGCGGGAAGCCTGCCAGTTATTCGTGGAAAAGATGCTGGCCCCCGACACGGTGGTAGGCCTATCGCTCAGCGGTGCCCTGACACCAGCAGGTTTGGGCATGTCGTGTCTGGTACCCCTGATCGAGGCGGGGTTTGTGGACTGGATTATTTCCACCGGCGCCAACATTTACCACGACACCCATTTCGCCTTGGGGATGGAGTTACACCAATCCCGGCCTGGGTTGGATGATTACCAGCTCCGCAAGCACCAGGTCGTCCGCATTTACGACATTGTCTTTGACTACGAAAACCTGTTGGCCACGGATCGTTTCTACCGCGCGCTATGCAGTGCCGAGTCATTTCAGCGCAGCTTCAGCACCGCCGAGTTTCATTACGAGGTGGGGCGGTATCTGGCGGAATTAGAAGAGCGGCATGGCCGGCGGGGCAGTAGCTTCGTGGCGGCGGCGTATCGCGCGGCCGTGCCAATCTTCACGAGTTCCCCCGGGGATAGCTCCATCGGCATGAACCTGGCCGCCCTGCAACTGGCAGGTTCCCAAATTCGCCTGGACCCGTTGCGCGACGTCAACCAAACAGCTGCCATCGTCTGGCAGGCCAAACGCCACGGGCGCAGTGCCGTTTTCATTCTTGGCGGCGGTTCGCCCAAAAACTTCCTCCTGCAGACTGAACCTCACATCCAAGAAGTCCTCGGCTTACAGGAAAGCGGCCACGATTACTTCCTGCAAATCACCGATGCCCGGCCCGATACCGGCGGTCTCTCCGGAGCAACTCCCTCTGAGGCCATGACCTGGGGTAAAGTAGATCCCCAGCAACTGCCCAACAGCGTCATCTGTTATCTCGACAGCACCGTGGCTCTGCCCATTCTCACCGCTTACGCTCTGGCCAATCATCCACCCCGTCCGCCTCGCCGCATTATGGATCACCTGGCGCAGTGGACGGAGCAACTCCGCGCAGAGTACGCACAGCACCAGCGCTAAAGATGATGGCGAACGGGCTTTGGCCCACTGGCGATACCCGTTGGCGCTTGGCGCAGTATTCCGGTGTCGTATTGGGCCTGCTCGAAGCACAACCCGGGTCTGGCAGATTTTGCCCAGGATGCAGACACGGCAGGTTCTAAACTTCGTCTTCAAGGTGTTTGTGGCGGAGGAGATGGTGGTAGTGCTGAGCGAAGCGGTGAGCTTCGTCGCGGACGTATTGCAGCAGGCGCAAGGCAGCGGAGGTGCGGCTGAGGCAGAGCGGTTCTTCAGAATCGAGGCGGAAGATAAGCTCCTCGCGTTTGGCTAGTGCGAGTAAAATGGGAGGTTCGGTTCCTAGAGCGGCGAAAGCATCCCGGGCAGCGTGAAGTTGTCCTTTGCCGCCATCTATGAGAATGACATCGGGAAAGACCGCTTCGGGATCGGCCAGGAGTCGGCGGTAACGGCGCGTCACCACTTCGCGCAAGGCGGCGAAGTCGTCCACGCCCTGTACGGTGCGGATACGGAAACGCCGATAGCCCGGCTTGAAGGGCAGCCCGTCAATGAAGGTGACGAGCGAACCCACGGCATCTGTGCCATGCAAGTGAGCGATATCGAAGCCCTCGATGACACGCGGCGGTTTGGACAGATGCAGGACTTTTTGCAAGCCGAGCACGCCCCGCTTCGGATTCATGACGAACACTTCGGGCTGCACGCGTTTGTCGAGTTCTCCGCGCAGGCTCAGCGCTTGCAAGGCGCGGATATCGTCGCGCAGCCGGGCCGCCTTTTCAAATTGCAACTGTGCGGCGGCCTGACGCATCTGGGCTTCGAGTTCCTGGATCAGCTCTTGCTTCTTGCCTTCGAGCACCAGGCGGAGTTGGCGAATTTGCTCGCGGTAATCCTCAGGGCTGACCCGCAGATTGCACGGGGCGGTGCACTGGCCAATACTGTGCAGAATACACGGGCGATACCAGCGCCAATTGGATTCTTCGGGGTCAATATCGAGCGAGCAGGTGCGGAATTTGAAAATGCGCTGCAGGACTTGGATAGCGGCACGCAGCCCACGGGCGCTGGTAAAAGGCCCATAGAGTTTGACGCCCCGTTGTCGCGGCGAGCGGGTGAACTCGACGCGCGGATACGGTTCGCGGAGGCGAATCTGCAGGTAGGGAAAACTCTTGTCGTCTTTGAGTTCGATATTGAAGCGGGGCTGAATATCCTTGATCAGCCGCGCCTCCATCAGTAGAGCATCCACTTCGCTGTCGGCCTGGAGGAAATCGAAGTCGGCGATTTCGCGGACGAGCTCAGCGGTACGGCGATCCATCGCCGCCTGACGCGTGAAATAATGGGCGACACGATGGCGGAGGTTTTTCGCCTTGCCGATGTAAATAACGCGGCCCAGGGAGTCCTTCATCAGATAGACGCCGGGTTGCGGGGGAAGGCCCCGTACCTTGGCCAACAGAGGATGCGGTAACCCAGCGCACTCAGCTTCACCTGGAACGGCATGGTCAGCTGAGGCAGTTTCGGCCGCCTTGGCCCTGGCGGCGCTGGTCTCCTGGGCCGACGTGCTATGGTTCTTTTCCGCTGCCATGGCGCTGGTATTGTACCGCAACACTGCAGAGCTTTGCCAAGCCACCATCGGAAAATGCACCGTGCCAATTTATGCCTTGGCAACCAGCTCGTGCGCTAAGGCTTTCGTTGAGGTTGGGGAGGCAGGGGAACGGAAGTATCTTTGATAGCCACCAGGGCTTCTTGCAAACTAATCAGACCGTCGCCATCCGCATCGAGCCGGCGGAATTCTTTGTCGGTGCCTGGAAACTCGCGGCGAGGGATGTCCCCATCGCCGTTGCGATCCATGGCGCGAAACCAAGCCGGTATATTCGCCTGCGCGGAATCTGGCCGGCTAAAGGGATTTTGCGGGGATAGCATCATCCGGCCTGAGTAGGGCAGCGGAAGCGTTGGACTTCGTGGGCCGATATCCAGCTGCCAATGGGCGGTCAGATCGTTCCATTCCAGGACACTGTCGCCGTTGCGGTCAAGGTTGCGCAAGATGTTTGGCGCCTGCCGCCACTCGCGCAGCCCCAGTTTGCCGTCGCGGTTGGTGTCGAGGAGGCGAAACAGTTCTGACCCGCGGTGCGTCAGGGCCAGAGAAAGTCCCACGTCGTGAGCGAGCAACTGCACTCTGAAAACCTGGCGCAGGAAAGCCGCAAATTCTTCCTGGAAAATCTTGCCGTCCCCATCTCCATCCAGTTCCGCGAAGCTGACTCCTTGGAGTACAAGGACGGCGCCCATGGAGATGCGGCGAAACTCCTGCTCGTCGAGATAGCCGTTGTGGTCGGTATCTGCCCGCATAAAGAGCGGCAAATAATTTTTGATAGCCATCGCTAGGAATTCATCGAGGGTCTGGGCACTATTGGCCAGACGACTCGGCGCCCGGTAAGCATTACCGGCCAGGAGCCAGCTATGGGCCGACAAGCGCAGTCGCGTTTTGCTCAGCTCCAGGACCACTTCGTCATCCGTCCGCATCACTTGGCAGCCGAAGCGTGCCGTCGCCTCGGCAAATCGAACACTGGGGCGCTCGCGGCCGGCTTCCTGCAAGTGCAGTGTCACTTCGACATCGGGCGGGCGCCGGAGAAAACCGCGCAATTCCTCCTCATCCAGCCAACCATCTCCGTTTTTGTCTAGGCGTTGGAACAGTTCCCTGGGCAGGTGGATGTCGTTGGCTGCAAGGCGGCGGAATCGAATGGGTAGGTGAAATTCGGTGGAGTAATCTACCTGCAGGTAAAAGATGGCCTGACTCTCCGCCGTGGCGTTGTTTAAAATCAGCAGGCGGGGCCGAAACTCTCCCGGCCCTCGTGCAGCCCCGGCACCAGGCTTGGCGGATGTTTCCTGATACCCGCGGACGATTTCCAAAGGTGTCACCAGCTCATCTTCGTCTTCGTCGAGCGCTTGCAAGCGACGTTGGGCTTGTTCGATTTCCCGAGCATCCAACTTACCATCGCCGTTGGCGTCGAGGCGGACAAAAAGGGCGCGGGATAAAACCGGTTCTTGCAAACCCGGCATCAGGTCTTCTGGCCGGTGTAGCTCGCCGGGCAGGACACTGATCTGGATCGGTCCGAGGTTTATCTGCCGCAGCCAGTGCTGGAAGGCTTCGCGGGATATGGTACCTTGTGCATCGAGGTCAAAAGGCAGTGTGCCGCCGAGGCGGGCGCCTGTCAGGTGAGTGCGCAGGCGTAAGAGCTCGTCGCGACTGAGCCGACCATCCTGATTGCGATCCGCAAAAGCAAACAGTTTGTCAACCGCCTGTCGCCAACGCTCGGCAATCGGCTGGCCGTTCCACATCACATGCAGGCGCAGAAGCAGCGGCCTTTCGTCAGTGAGGAGAAGGAGGTTTTCGCCTTCAAGTTTGGCCGCACCCGAAGCGTCAGGCTTCTCCTGAGCCGGCAGGAACGTACAGGCGGTCAGCACCGTGGCAGCGACTAGGGCAAAAATCCGCATCACGGCAACACCTCCCGCAATGGTTGGGCATGGCGTTCGACAAGCGGAATAGGTCGGCCAATATTGGACAGGTTTTGTCTTGTAGGATCGACACCGAGCGCCAGGCAGACGGTGGCCAAGAAATCGGCTGCGGTAACCGGCCGGTCCTCGATAGTCATGCCGTCGCGGCTCGTCTTGCCGATCACTTGCCCACCGCGGATACCGCCACCCGCCAAAACAGCCGTCCAGCCATTGGCCCAGTGATCGCGGCCGGAGTTGGTATTGATACGCGGCGTGCGCCCGAATTCGCCCATCCAGATGATCAGCGTGTGCTCTAATAATCCGCGGCTTCGCAAATCCTGCAGCAACGTGCTCCAAGCCGCATCCAGCACCTGGCAGAGCGAGCGCACCTGTGGAAAATTATTGACGTGGGTATCCCATCCTAGCCCCGCGTTCACCCTGGGAGCCTGGCTAAGCGTTACCTCCACGAACGACACCCCGCGCTCGATTAATCGCCGCGCCAACAGACAACCCTGACCGAAAAGATTGCGGCCATAGGCGTCGCGCAGTTCGGGCTTTTCTTCCTCGAGGTTGAACGCACCACTGGCTTTCGTTCGCATGAGTCGCACTGCGCGCAGGTAGGCCTCCTGCTGTTGCAGGACAACGGGGTCGGGGTGAGTACGGACGAAATCTTCACTCTGTTCGGACAGCAAGCGCAATCGGGCTTCTATCTGCTCCGCTGCTAAGCCGCCGGGTTCCAAATCGGGCAGCTTCAGGGCTTGCTCGTAGTTCTCCTGACCCTGCTGGGGGCGAACGAAACCGCCATTTTCACCGAGAATCAGCGGAGCAAAGCGGGGGCCGAGGAAACCCGCACCCAGTGCGGTGGGACTTAGGCCCCGTAACGGCGCGATGGCGACGTAGCTCGGCAGGTCATTGGGCGTTTCGCCCAGCTCCTTGGTAAGGAATGCGCCCAGCGAGGGATAGTGCACTGGGCAACTGGGAAGTCGGCCGGTGTGCATGAGAAACATGCCGCGGCTGTGGTCAGCTTCGCGCGTCTGCATCGAGCGAATGAGCACCAGCTCGCGCATCTGCTTCGCCAGCTGCGGCAGGGTTTCGCTGATGGAAATGCCGGGTACTGCCGTCGCCAGCGGCTTAAATTGCCCGCCGTTGGGATGATCGGGCTTAGGATCAAATGTATCAATCTGGCTCGGCCCACCAGCCATCCAGAGCAGAATGCAAGCCTTTTTCCGGTCCTGGGCACGGCTCAAAGCCTCAGCCAGCGCACCAAACCAGCCCGAGACGCTCACCCCAACCACGCCGGCATTGCTGAGCTGCAGCCATTCGCGCCGGGTCAGCCGCCACGCAGCGCTTTTACTTCCCCCAGCACTGCTGCCGCACCTTTTGCTTGCCCACCGATCCCCGTCTGTTGGCGACATGGCCAGGCTCCTTGGATCAGTGATTGGAAATGAATTCGGGACTGTTCAAGAGCACCCAAAAGACATCGGCCCAGGCAGAAGTTTTGTTGGCACTTTGTTCGATGTGGCGCAGGAAGCGCTGCTGCTCGTGGGGCTGGGGGCGCCGCGCTAGCGCCGCCAGAAACAGCACTTCCAGTCGTTGCTCCTCGTTCCACATGGGATAGCTGGTCACCATCTGCAACATCGGGCTGGTTTCCAGACGCACGGCACTGCCTGCTGCTTCTCCATGCATCAGAGCCAGCACTTGTAGTACCGAAGTCTCCGCTTCCACTGGCCGAGAAGCGGAGTCGCGGAATTTCTCGAGAAACGCCGCGCGGCGCTGCGTCAGAGGATTGGGCGAACGCTGCATCAATGGGTTAGGAGCGGCGCCGACCCGCGATTCGCTGGGATGCCAGTACGCGGCTTCGACCAAGCTGTCCCAGAGCTGAGCGGCGGTCAGTCGGCGAACCACGCGGCGTGCAAAAAGCCGAGGCTGTGCCTCACTGCCACTACTACTACGCTCGCTACTGAGTTGATAAGGCCGCGATAAGCAGATCGCTTCCAGCAGAAACCGCAGGTCGAAATCCGCTCCGGCAAAGCTGTGGGCCAGTGTCTCCAGTAACTCAGGATGGCTCGGCGGATTCTCCTCATGCATGTCGTCTGGCGGGTCCACTATACCATAACCCATCAGCTGGTACCACACACGATTGGCCGCGGCTTTCGCAAAATAAGGATTTTTTGGTGAAACCAGCCAGTCAGCCAGAGCGGCGCGGGTAAACTCAGCGGTGTTCCAATCCGGTTCCGTGCCGTCTAGGAAACGGGCGGTCGCAGTAACATTCGTGTCGGGAATGACCAGGGATCGTTGCTGAGGATTCTCCGCGGCGGAATAAAACACCCGCCCATTAACGCGCCGCTCGAACCCGGAAAAGAATGCCGCCAGTTCCCAAAACTGCTGCCGCTTCCAGCGCGCAAAGGGATGGTTATGGCATTCCGCACAATCGAGTTGGATGCCGAGGAATTGTCGGCTGACGCTAGCGGCTAAATTGCGGGGATTGAATCCGTAGGCCTGGTAAAAAGCGGTGGGCGTAGCCTGCACCTGCAATAGCGCCGCTGGCTGGGCTGCCACTGGTTGCTGCGTTGTATGTGCCGTCAGCAACTCCCGCACGATTTTGTCGTAGCCGGAGCCGCGGCGGAGATGGTCGCGCAGCCAGCTTTGCACCATCGCGCGCCAGCTGCCGAGGAGAAACGCATTGTCACTCCCTGACAGCCACGTCTCAGCCAGGATCGCACTCCAGTGATTGAGGAATGCATGGCTCTGCAGAAGTTGCCGCACCAACTCGGCCCTTTTGTTCGCGGCGCGATGATCGAGGAAGGCGCGAGCTTCTGCCACCGACGGAATCCGCCCAACCAGGTCGAGATACACGCGGCGGAGAAACTCCGCATCCTCGGCCAAAGCCGCGGGCTGGACTTCCTCCTCCTTCCATTTCTGCGCCACTAGCGCATCAATCACCGCTGCTAACTCCGCGGGTGATTGACAACAACATTGCGTGTGGGCAGGTTGTGCCGAGGTGCGGGCGCGACTTTCTCGATTCGCGGGGGACTCTTCCGCGGGTACCCACAGCCCAAACGGATATGCCAGACACCAGATCGCTAGACCTGCAAGCACACCAACCGCCGGTCGCATGGCTGCACTCCTGGTTTCGTGCGACGCCCTCAGACTTCGAAATGATTGACGATTGATTCCCCGGAAATTAACCTGCCATTAT
The DNA here is from genome assembly GCA_002898995.1 of bacterium HR36. Lineage (GTDB taxonomy): Bacteria > Planctomycetota > Planctomycetia > Gemmatales > HRBIN36 > HRBIN36. Next base: position 3,372 of record BEIM01000073.1, on the reverse strand, counting down.
GATAGCCATCCACAAAAGCAGCGGCTAGCATCATCTGCGGACTAACGCGGGACGAGATCGCAAAAGCAGAAACCATCGCGGTGCACTATGGCGCCGCGTTGTGCCGCCACGGCTTTATGGAAAATCGGGCCATCGTATACGAACGTATGGAATTCGCCGTTCTCACCGCATGGGTCAGCTGTCGGGGGCAAGTTTGCGAGAAACTGGGAATCGTAATCCCGGCCACACAATTCAGAGGAAATCTGCCGTGGGTCAACGCACACCACGATGGCCCGAAAACCCCTATCCACAAATTCCCGTGCCAGCTCGGTAGTGTTACGTCCCCAGATGGGAAAGATCGCCGCCATGCTCCACCTGGCCAACACGGTTTCACGGTACCGGCGAATATCTGTTAGAAACAGGTCGCCGAAGGCCATGAGCCTTACGCCTTGCATCAGGAAAGGCTGAACCGCTTGTTCTAGAGCGGCTTCGTAGACCAGGTTGCTGGCGTTAGGCGGGATGCGGGCTTCGACCAGGGGAATGCCCAGGCTAGCCGCCTGCTGCCGGATCAATTCCACGCGCACCCCATGCATGCTCAGCCGTTCGTAACCCTCGGTAATGGTGCTTACTAGAGCAACCACTTCCCAGTCCGGTTGTCGCAGCAATTCTTGCAAGGCCAGACAACTATCCTTGCCACCACTCCAGCCGACGAGCACCTGTTGTTTCATAGTAGCAGCTTTCACTGTGGAGGCAGACCTGTGTCTGCGGTTGGGCATGTTGCGGAAGCGGCAAGCCAGGTAGGGTAGCGGCGGCGCTGCCAAGCTATCCATCAATTGTCCAAAACCCGCAGCGGGTGTATTATCACCAATGGCCAGCGCATCCGGATCTGGGTGGGCGGCCAGCTATAGGGGGCCGACCATGACCCACGCTGAGATTGACATTGTCAGTCCGCAAGAGATGCCCATCATTGTTGAATTGTACAATCGCATTTTTCGTCCGCCGCGCGACCTCAGTTCGTTTGAGCGGCGGTTTCGCGGTCGCTGGAACGTGCTGCGGCTGGTGGCTCGTGTCCGCCGCGAACCCGTCGGATTTTTCCTCGGCTTCGAGCTGAAGCCTACCGTCTTTTTCTCCTGGTTTTACGGGGTGCTGCCGGAGTATCGGGGCTTAGGCATAGGCTCGCGATTGATGGAGGCGGTGCACGAGTTTGCGCGCCAACAGGGCTACGAGTCGGTTCGCATGGAATGCCATAATCAGCACCGGGCCATGCTCCATCTGGCCATCGCTAAAGAATACGATATTGTGGGCCTCCGCTGGGATCCCGATCGCGGCGACAATCTCATTATTTTCGAGAAAGTGCTCTCCAGTTAGGCGAAACCCCATTACGCCTTCGCCGGGTAACCATTACGGTGAGAGTTTCCTACGCTAAAACAGGCAGAACCTGCCACTTCTTCTAAGGAGTCCGCGCATGCGCCACCTTTGGCTTTTGGCCATTTCCTGCATTGGGATGATGAGCTGGTATGCTCTACCAGCTTCGGCAGATCTGTCGGGTTATGTCCAGGCTCCCGACCCCACCTTTCGCTGGAAGGCGGTCAATCACGTCACCAATGAGGCGGGCACGGTTTATACTTTACATCTTACCTCGCAAAAGTGGCAGAACATTGTGTGGGAACATACGGTGGCGGTGTATCAGGCCCCACAGGTTCGACCACAGCCGACCATGCTTATCTGGGTAACTGGCGGGAAACCCAACCCCGGCAGTGCCTTACTTGGTCTGGAGTTGTCGCGGCTGGGACAGACCCCAGTGGCCTTTGTGCACGACATCCCTAATCAACCCTTGCTCGACGGCAAGCGTGAGGATGCGCTGATCGCCGAGACCTTCGTGCGCTACTTGCAAAGCGGCGACGAGAATTGGCCGCTCCTGTTTCCCATGGTCAAGAGTGTCGTCCGCGCTATGGACGCTTTGCAGGAATTCGCGCGCCAGGAGTGGAAAACTGAGCTGCGTCAGTTTGTCATCGCCGGGGCCTCGAAGCGCGGCTGGACGACCTGGTTGACGGCTAGCCTGGGCGATCGCCGCGTCAAGGCAATCGCCCCGATGGTCATTGACGTGCTGAACATGCCGGAACAACTCACCTGGCAACTCAAAAGCCTCGGCGGTTATAGCCAGATGCTCCGCGATTATATTGACGCCGGGCTGATACCTATGCCACAAACCGAGCGGGCGAAGCGGCTCTGGAGCATGGTGGATCCCTATGTCTATCGGCAACGCCTGACCGTGCCCAAGCTCCTGATCCTCGGCAGCAACGACCCGTATTGGTCGAGCGACGCCCTGAACTTATACTGGGATAGTTTGCCGGGCGACAAGTGGGTGCTTTATGTGCCGAACGCTGGCCACGACTTACGGGATCGTCAGGCCGAGCCGACCGCCCAATTTCGCCGGCCGCTATTCACCCTCGGTGCTTTCCTACGCCACTACGTTAACGACCAGCCAATGCCCCGTCTATCTTGGCAGCACAGCTCGGATGCCGCCACCGCTTCCCTGAGCATCAGCTGGCAACCAGGCACCCATGCCACGGCGCGGGTGGTCGTGGCTCGGTTATGGGTCGCCGAAGCTCCCACACGCGATTTCCGCAACGCCCTTTGGAAAGTTCAGGAACTGGCCGAGAAAACACCCCGCCATTTTGTCGCCTCCGTTTCCATCCCCGAAAAAGGATGCCGGGCCTTCTTTGGCGAATTGGAATTTCAGGAAAACGGCCAGACCTATTGGCTTTCCACACAGATGCAAATCATCGGCACCCCGACTAAACGCTAAGCCATAGCCAGCTGGGAGAAGTTGATTAGCAGGAAGAGTGTGATGTTCAACAAACTCAAGCAACTGGCCTACGGCGCACGGTATCTGCTGGCACGACGCGGCGAGAAAACTTTCGTCGAACTTCCTGGTCGGCGTATCCAGCTCTGGCACGGTGGCGAGGGGCCACCTCTGATTTACCTGCATAGCGCTCTGGGCGAAACCACTTGGCTGCCTTTCCTCAACCTCTGGGCCAAGGATTTTCACGTTTTCGCCCCAGCCCACCCCGGCTTTGCCGACAGCACGGGGCTCGAGCTAATTGATACCATTGACGATCTCGCTTTGCATTACGCCGAACTCTTCGACCAACTGAATCTGGACAGGTTGTGCCTCGGAGGCGTCAGTTTGGGAGGATGGCTCGCTGCGGAGTTTGCTGTGCGTTGGCCCGAACGCGTTCATCGCCTCTGGCTGGCAGATGCTCCCGGTCTTTGGTCCGACGACCATCCTTACGCTGACTTATTCCGTGTCGTTCAGCAACCGCACCAACTCCGCCAGTTGCTCTTCCACGATCCCGACGGAGCTATCGCTACCTTGCTTATTCGCGACCT
>BEIM01000072.1 GCA_002898995.1 bacterium HR36 | reverse complement strand
GGTGGATAAACAATGATCTTGCCACCCGATAACCCCTTGCCGATATAGTCATTGGAATCTCCCTCTAAGATCAGGGTAATCCCTTTCGGAATAAAGGCGCCGAAGCTTTGGCCCGCAGAGCCCTGGAAATGCAAGGTGATGGTGTTGTCCGGCAGTCCATCTGCGCCGTAACGACGGGTGACCTCGCTCCCCAGTATGGTGCCCACCACGCGATGGATATTGCGAATCGGTAGCTTGGCCCGCACCGGTTTACCTTGTTCCAGAGCCGGCCGGCACAGATCCAACAGTAGGTTCCAATCCAGCGATTTTTCTATACCGTGGTTCTGCGGAATCTGGCAGTAGGTGCCCCAGTGAGCAGGCACGTCCGGCTTGTAAAGGATCGCGGAATAGTCAAGGGTCTTGGCTTTCTCATGAGCGATCGCGGAATGGAATTCAAGCAGATCGGAGCGGCCAACCATTTCGTCAAATTTGCGAAATCCCAGTTCGGCCATATACTCTCTTACTTCCTGGGCGATAAAGCGCATGAAGTTGACGACATACTCGGGTTTCCCCATGAATTTTTCGCGGAGTCGGGGATCTTGGGTGGCTACGCCGACCGGGCACGTGTTGAGGTGGCACACTCGCATCATAATGCACCCTAGGGCAACTAAAGGCGCTGTGGCAAACCCGAATTCCTCGGCGCCTAACAAAGCTCCTATCACCACATCGCGCCCAGTCTTCAGCTGGCCATCTACTTCCACGACAATGCGACTACGCAAATTGTTTTGCAGGAGGACCTGGTGCGTTTCGGCTAAGCCGAGTTCCCAGGGGATGCCTGCGTGCTTGATACTGGTCAAGGGGGAAGCGCCCGTACCACCATCATGGCCGCTAATCAGGACCACGTCGGCATGGCCTTTGGCGACGCCTGCGGCAATTGTTCCCACGCCTACTTCCGCCACCAGCTTTACACTGACTCGCGCATGATGATTAGCGTTTTTCAAATCGTGGATTAGTTCGGCCAGGTCTTCAATCGAGTAAATATCATGATGGGGCGGAGGCGAGATTAGTCCCACACCAGGCGTGGAGTGCCGCACTTTCGCAATCCAGGGATAGACCTTATGTCCGGGCAATTGCCCTCCCTCGCCAGGCTTAGCGCCCTGGGCCATCTTGATTTGCAGTTCTTTCGCGTTCACCAAGTAGAGACTCGTCACCCCAAAGCGTCCCGATGCCACTTGCTTGATGGCGCTGTTTTTCGAGTCGCCATTTGGCAGAGGTTTATAACGCTCCGGATCTTCGCCTCCCTCTCCGGTGTTACTCTTGCCGCCAATTCGGTTCATAGCAATCGCTAACGCTTCGTGTGCTTCCTTGCTAATTGAGCCATAGGACATGGCCCCAGTCTTGAACCGCTTCATAATGCTTTCCACCGGCTCCACTTCCTCGATGGGTACCGGAGGTTGCACCTTTTTGAACCTAAGCAAACTTCGCAAGGTGCACAGGTTCCTCTCCTGATTGTCAATAAGGGCACTATACTCTTTGAAGGCCCTATAGTCTCCAGTGCGAACCGCGTATTGAAGCTTATGAACCGTTTCCGGGTTGAAAAGATGGAACTCTCCATCTTTGCGGTATTGGTATTGCCCACCAGCATCCAGAACCTGGCCGTTGACATTACGTTCGGGAAAGGCCTTACGGTGGCGCGCCAGACTTTCTTTCGCGATGATATCCAGGCCTATACCACCAATCCGCGACGCAGTCCAGGTGAAATAGCGATCGATCACTTCCTTACCCAATCCTATTGCCTCAAAGATCTGGGCGCCGCGATAGCTCTGAATGGTTGAAATGCCCATTTTGGACATCACTTTGACGACGCCTTTGACCACGGCCTTGATATAATTCTTGACCGCTTTCTTTTCATCCACATTTTCGATCCAACCCTGCCGCACCATCTGGCGAATGGTGGCATAAGCAAGGTAGGGACAAATGGCCCCCGCGCCGTAACCAATGAGCAGGGAAATGTGGTGCACCTCGCGTGGTTCGCCACTGTCAACGACCAAGCCGCACCGCGTGCGGGTACCCTGCCGAATCAGGTGGTGGTGAACCGCTCCCATTGCCAACAGCGCCGGAATCGCAGCCCACTCCCGACACACTCCTCGATCTGACAGGATTAAGATATCGCAACCTTGCCTGATAGCTTGATCGGCCTGTGCGCATAATTCGTCTAAGGCCCGACGCAAACCTTCGCCGCCTTCTTCTGCTCGGTAAAGGATGGGCAGCACTCGGGCCTTAAAACGCCACGGATTATTCCCATCCAGAGCTTTCAGTCTTTCGAGTTCATCTTCGGTAATAATGGGGATGGGCAACTTAATTTGGCGACAGGATTCCGGCTGGGGATCTAATAAATTCCCCTCCGCTCCGATAGTCGTTTCCTCGCTGACGATGATCTCTTCGCGGATCGCATCAATCGGGGGATTGGTTACCTGAGCGAAGAGTTGCTTGAAATAGTTGTAGAGTAGCTGCGGCTTGTTCGAAAGCACAGCTAGTGGTGTATCGGTGCCCATGGAACCGATAGGTTCGACACCATCGTGGGCCATCGGTGCCATGATCAGCCGTAGGTCTTCTAATGTGTAACCAAATGCTTGCTGCAAAGTGAGCAACTCACCTTTTTCGCTACTTAGATCAGAAACACTCCAATTAACGGCTTGGTGACCATTTGTTACGTGAGGTTCGCCATTGGTCTGATCCCTTTGCCCATGAGGTCCAGCCTCAGTAATTGAGACGTGGGCGAATTCGGGATGGGCCGATTGGGCGGTAGGAAGCTGGTCAATGGGCACTAAATATCGGCGAAGCCAGTCAGCATAAGGTTTTTCGCGAGCAATTTTTTCCTTGAGTTCCTCATCGGGAATGAGTCGGCCTTCGTGGAGGTCCACCAAGAGCATGCGTCCGGGCTGGAGGCGACCTTTGAAGGCGACCATTTCCGGCGGAACATCGAGCACCCCAACCTCCGAGGCCATGACCACTAAGTCATTCTTGAGTACATAATAGCGCGATGGCCGCAATCCGTTGCGGTCTAATACAGCGCCGATCTGCGTCCCGTCTGTAAAGGCGATGGATGCTGGGCCATCCCACGGTTCCATTAAGCAGGCGTGATACTCGTAAAAAGCCCGCTTCGTATCGCTCATGCTCTCATGTTTACTCCAAGGCTCCGGGATCATCATCATCACCGCGTGCGGCAGGGAACGCCCGCTAAGCACTAACATTTCGAGGGCATTGTCGAACATAGCAGAATCGCTGCCGGTTTCATCAATTACAGGGAGCACTTTCTTAATATCATCGCCGAACAGGGGCGAAGCGAACAAGGTCTGCCGCGCACGCATCCAGTTGACATTGCCGCGTAGGGTATTAATTTCACCATTATGACACAGGTAGCGATAAGGGTGAGCCCGTGACCAACTAGGGAAGGTATTTGTGCTGAAACGCGAATGCACCATAGCCAGCGCCGTCTCCATATCCGGGTCTAACAGATCGGGATAAAAAGTAGTAAGCTGGCTGGCCTTCAGCATCCCTTTATAAACAATGGTGCGATAAGAAAGGCTGGGGATATAAAACATGTGCTTGTGAGCTAAGTGGGAAGCGCGTACCCAGTTTTCCATGCGTTTGCGGATGACAAAAAGCTTCCGTTCAAAGGCCAGCTCGTCTTTGCAGGCATCGCCTCGGCGGATAAAAACCTGCCGAATAACCGGCTGGCAAGACTTCGCGGTTTCTCCCAGAGGACTATTATTTGTCGGAACAGTGCGCCAACCGAGAACAACTTGGCCTTCCTCGCGAGCAATCGTCTCTAGTTGCCGTTCGATAAGGAAGCGCTCGTTGCGGTTGGGGGGCAGGAATACCATACCAACCCCATAAGCACCTAGGGGCGGCAGATGGATGCCGATTTCATCAGCAACGCGAGCTAAGAACCGGTGCGGAAGCTGCAACAGGATGCCAGCACCGTCGCCCGTATTTTCCTCACAACCGCAGGCGCCTCGGTGTTCGAGATTCAGGAGGATCTCGATCGCCTTGCGCACCAGGTCATGAGACCTGCGGTTTTTCATATCCACAATGAAACCGACACCGCAAGCATCGTGTTCGTACCAGGGATGGTAAAGACCGCGAGGTTGATAAGGCATTTCTGGGCGCCTGTGTTGCATGGCGTTTCCCTCAGTCTGCATGTCGCAGTTCATATTGGACGTCGACAGCGCAGCGTTGGGTTTCGGGAATGGCACCGGTATCACAAGCAGGTGGCGAAGTTTGTCGGACCGGTAATAGCGCTGGGCTGGAAACAAACGCTAAGCAGTCGCCGAGGTCTGCAGAGCCAAGGTGCCTCGGCGTCTGCGCGGGCGGGCATAGTAAAGAGGTTGCCCGTTATTATGCTCGTCGGGCTGATGTAGGACTTCCATAAAGCGTTGAGCGGCCAGGCTCAAGCGGGGAGTACGGCGATAAATAATACCCAGCGGGCGTACCAGATCGGCATCCGCGAGTGTCAAAGCGACGAGTGTGCCCGCCTCCACTTCGCGGCGCAAGGTAGGTTCGGGGAGCAAAGCAATCCCCGCACCAGCTTCGACGGCCTTTTTGATATTCTCGATGTTATCGAATTCCATCACCATTTGAACGGCGACCCCGTGCTGGCGTAAAAAGCGATCCACCTGACGACGAATGACCAGGTTTTTTTCGAAGTGAACAAAAGGCTGGCCGTGCAAGGCGGCGATACGAATTTCGCGCCGCCGTGCCCAAGGATGCTGCGGGGCGCAGACCACAACCATTTTTTCCTCGCGCCAAGGCAGGGCCACTAGCTTGCGATTGGCCTTGGGAAAAGAGACCAAGCCCAGGTCTGCGGTTCCTTCGAGGACGCGCTGGTACACCTGGTCGGGGTGGAGATACTCGATGTGCACGGAAGCACGTGGATCCAGCCGGCGGAAGCGCTCCACGTATTGTCCCATGTCGCGCAGACCAACGGAGTAAATGGCGGCCACGCGAACCGGCAGCTGCAAATGCTCAAGGCCGCTGAGCAAAGAATGCTCCAGAGCTTGGAAACGTTCGAGGAGGTCGCGGCAGCCGTCGTAAAAGATTCTTCCTGCTGGGGTCAGCTGCAGCGGTCGGCAAGAGCGGTCAATAAGCTGCACGCGCAGCCGGCGTTCTAGCTGGGCGATGGCTTGCGAGACCGCCGACTGGCTGATCCCATTAGCTTCAGCGGCGCGCGAGAAGCTGCGCCAGCTTACGACATCGCAAAAGATTTTCAGGGTTTCCAGGTGCATCGCCCGGATCATAATCATCGGAATTGCTAATGGCAAGCGCTCCTGATATCAGTTTTGCTAATATAACACGTCTGCTCCTGAGCAGTGGTGGGCGAACGAAGTGCGGCGAGAGCGGTTCAGTGGGCTCATAAAATGAGCAAAGAACTGCCTGGAGAATGGATGCTTGCTGTGAGCTGACGATGGGAGCTGGCTTTACGGATAGCGTCCATGGGACACCGAGCATCGCCAAATGCAGCGCTTTCGTCCGAAGATCCCCTCACCGCCAGCGCGCAATTTGTGCGCGGCGTAGGGCCAGCGCGGTTCGAATTGCTCCGCAAGTTGGGCATCGAGACGGTGCACGATCTGCTTTTTTTCATCCCGCGGGCCTACGAAGATTTGAGCGACTTTCGCCGCATCGCAGACCTGGAGGCGGACAAGCTGCAAACGGTAATGGGCGAGGTTGTTGAAATCACCGGGCGAACCAGCCGCAGAGGGTTAGCGATTGTTACGGTAGTCTTGCATGATAGTAGCGGGGTGCTGGAGGCGGTGTGGTACAATCAGCCGTTCATGGCTCAGAGATTCCATTATGGACAGCGTCTGGTGGTCAGTGGCAAGCCGAAACGCAGTAATGCCGGCTATTGGCAAATGGCCCACCCGCGGGTTCAACCCCTGGAGGCGGAAGAAACGCTGCCGGTCGGCGAATCCGCAATCTTGCCGGTATATTCGTTGACTGAGGGGCTGCGTCAGGAACAATTGCGGCGTATTTTGCGCCATGCTGTGGCACAATATGCGGAGTTAGTACCGGAGACTTTGCCCGAATCGTTGCGGCAACAGCGTCAGTTGCCAGGTATTGCCGAGACGTTGCGCTGGTTGCACCAACCCTCTTCGCTAGAACAAGCCCAGCAGGCACGGCGGCGGTTGGCCTATGAGGAGTTTTTGATTCTCCATCTGGCGTTAGCCCACCGCCGGCGAGATGTTAATGCTCAGCTGCGGGCGCCACCCATGACTTTAACCCGCACCCTGGACGCACGGATCCGCCGACTGTTTCCCTTTACACTGACGCGCGACCAGAATCGGGCAGTGGCGGAAATTGCTCGCGATATGAAGCAGGATAAACCGATGCGCCGGTTGCTGCAAGCGGATGTGGGCGCTGGTAAGACGGCCGTCGCGGTGTATGCGCTACTTATGTGCGTGGCGAACAAGTATCAGGCGGCCCTCATGGCGCCAACCGAAGTGCTGGCACGCCAGCACTGGCAGACACTCAACAGTTATTTAGCCCACAGCCGGGTTCGGCGAGTGCTGCTGACCGGCTCGCTGTCGGAACGGGAGAGGCGATTAACCTTGGGCGAGATCCGTATGGGACAGGTGGACCTGGTTGTGGGCACTCAGGCGCTAATTCAAAACGATGTTGCGTTTCACCGTTTGGGTCTGGTGATCATTGACGAGCAACACCGCTTCGGGGTGCTGCAGCGGGCGCAGTTCCGCAATCTGGGTGGCGATAGCCGATTACAGCCACATTATCTCGTGATGACAGCCACGCCCATTCCCCGCACGGTGGCGTTGACGTTGTTCGGCGACCTGGACGTTTCCGTGATCCGCGAGCTACCGCCCGGCCGCAAGCCAATGAAAACGCAACTGGTTCCCGAAAGCAAACGTCGCGAATTAGAAAAGTACTTGCGAAGTGAGGTCGAAAAAGGTCGGCAATTGTATGTAGTTTGTCCTCTCGTGGAGGGGGAAGCGGAAGATGATGCGGCCGGCGAACTGTTCCGTGAACCTACGACCGTCTCCGCAATCCAGAAGGCTGCCACTGGCCCCGCTGCGGAATCGGCTGGCATCTTGGGAGGATCTATGGAGCCTAATAGCTTTGTACAGCCAACTCCTTATAAAGGGGCAGAGGAACAGTATGAGTATCTGCGTCAGGGGCCGTTTCGGGGTTTGAATGTTGGTCTCCTTCACGGACGGCTCGATGAGCGCCGCAAGGAAAGCGTCATGGAGCGGTTTCGGCGTGGCGAGATACAGGTGCTGGTCTGCACAACGGTGATCGAGGTAGGCGTAGATGTTCCAAATGCCACGCTGATGGTGATCGAGCACGCGGAGCGGTTTGGTTTATCGCAGTTGCACCAGCTGCGCGGTCGCATCGCCCGTGGATCGGTGGCAGGAGAGTGTTATTTATTTGCCGATGTCAGTAGTGAAATCAGTCGGGCGCGGTTGCGGCTGTTCGTGAAAACGACCGATGGTTTCGAATTGGCAGAAGCAGATGCGCGGCTGCGGGGTATTGGCCAGTTCTTTGGCACCCGCCAGCACGGGGTCGGCGAGTTGCGCTTTGCCAATCTGATTAGTGATGTGGATCTCTTGGAACACGCTCGGGAAGACGCGCTGCAGCTGACCCGAGCGGACCCCGGATTGCGTCAGCCGCAACATCACCAGCTACGGCAGGCAGTCCTGGAACGCTATGGTGGACGTTTAGATCTGGCCGAGATTGGATAAGGAACGAGTGGGCTCAACCGGTACACCGCGGCACTCAGGAACGAGCCAGCGCGACAAGCAAACCTAGATGGCCTGGTTTATGGGCGCGGTGGCATCAAGAGCGGCGGCTGTCTGCCTGCCGTGCAAGACGGTGGTGGTTCCCTGCCCGTTGCCACTATTTGGGGTTTACTGACTGTGCGTTTTCCGAGAGGCTAGCCGCACGTGCTTGTTCTGCCAATTCCTTGAGCCCACGCAACGGTATTTCCAGCCAGTCTGGACGGTGATTGAGTTCGTAAGCCAGTTCGTAAGCCGCTTTTTCCACGAGGAAAATACCGAGGAGTTGTACCAAATCATCGGTGCAGCGCGGAAGCAATCGCTCGATACCTTGCGTCTGCAGGTATCCCCGGAGGAAAGCTGCGGCAATCCACACATACCAGCCGTGTAACCAGGCCGCCCATGTTTGCCTTTGCGCTGGTGTCCAAGATGGGGGAGCGGATCGTTCAGCCACGGCGGCGGCGTAGTGGAAAGAACGCAGCATGCCGGCCACATCCCGCAAAGGCGATTCCTTGCGCCGCCGTTCCGCTAATGGCCGGGCTGGTTCTCCTTCAAAATCTAGAATGACGAAGTCATCGTCGGTGCATAGCACCTGCCCTAGGTGATAATCGCCGTGAATGCGAATGAGTTGTCCATCCACGGGGCGCTGTGCAATTTGCCAAGCCCATTGGCACAAAACCTCCTGTCGCTGCAGCACTGCATCGGCCAACGTAGCCACGGCTGGCGGCAAATGCGGCAACTGACGCCGCAGCAAGTCGAACGATTCTTTCACTTGTTGCGCCAAACGACTGGCTAGGGCCGCCTGCCAGGCCAGATCTGTCGAAACCGGGGCAAAGGATGGGTGCGAAGAATCCGCCAGAGCTAAATGCAGCTCTGCAGTGCGCTGACCCAACAAAGCCATTTTTCCAAACTGCCTCCCAGCAAGCTCCGCCCACGGCGCGGGTGGGGTTTGCTGGGACAGAGTCAACCACGTGCCGGCCGAAGCACTCCCTGGGAGCCACAACTCGCTGGTTACGTATTCCGCTTCCATGACCCGCTGGCCTAGGCTGTGCAATTCGGCCAGGGTGCAACTCCAGCTGTCGCCGCGGTTCGGGCAGTAGCTGGTCATCATGGCCAGTAGCACGGACTCCTCTTCGCTGGGTGTCCCAGTCCGAGACGCGACGTCGGATATGCGGGGTCGGTAAAACCAGGCTGCTAGCGCTTGTGGCACGTGGGCAAAGTGCGCTTGCTCGGTGAGAAAACGCGACAGCTCCCAATCGGGAGTCACGCCTTCTTCGAGCCGGCGAAATAGCTTGACCACCACCGCTTGCCGAAGGACGGCCAAGCTCTGACTTTGCTCGCCAGCAAAAATTCTCACCTCGCCTTGGGTAAACGCTGCGACATGCGTCAGCGAAAAAGCACTGGTGTGGTGGACATAGGACCTTGCTATTACATCTTCGCCGTCCGACACGCCGCTACTCTGCCGCGTAAGTAAATCCGCCAACGCCAACCAAAACGAAGGAATACAGCTCGCTTCGTACACGACCCACTCGCCGTCAACAGAAAAAAACCGCAGGATCGCCGCTTCTGCGGACATTGTCGGTAGGGTGTCGCTTGGGCGACCGAGCGGCGGCACCTCACCCCGCTCCGTAGCTGTAGGAGAAACGGCGGCCGATACGCCCATAGTTACCGGCAGTGTGTAGCGATCGAAACCGCCATCGGCATATTGCACTTCCACAATCAACAGCCAGAATCTCGCTTCCGCGAGACGGGTGCCGACTTGTGCGGACGAAGGAACGCTCTTTGCGTTCCCTTCCGTTTGCTCGTGAGCAACGGAAACCGATTCCCGTTGCGCTGGCTCGGAAGAAATTAGAATGACCTCGCGCACATGGACGCCGCGAATAACTCGGGCTTTCCCACCAAACCAGCGCTGCCGCGTAAGAAAACTCGGCAATTGATGCTCCAACTCCCGAATCCAGGGCGGAGGAAAACGCTCAGGCGTCTGAAACGTATTCATGACTTACGATTCCACCTTGTCACGATTCCGCCCTGAGACTGGGGCCTTCGCCTACTACAAGCGGTGATGGATCCATGCGGACAATTTCGGTCTCCAGCGCCGCGAGAACGGCGGCAATGGCCGGTTCCACCCCCAGATTTAGAATGGCGCCAGCGGCTGCAGCGTGACCGCCACCATGCCATTGCTCTGCGACGCGCGCCACATTTACCTTCCCGCGCGAACGAAAACTCACTTTGGTACCTCCTTGCGGTTGTTCCACAAACAGAACCCCTACCTCCACGCCTGCTACACTCCGCGTGTAATTGACGAGTTCCTCCGTATCCAGAGGTTGGGCACCTGTTACCTCGTAATCGCGCAGATGAATGACTCCGTAGCAAACCCGACCTTCTACCGCGAGCTGAAGCCGCTGCAGAAACATGCCTAACAGGCGTAAGCGCGAAAGCGTGTTTTGTTCGTAAATTTGTTCGTAAAGCTGATGGGGATCTGCTCCCGCTTGCACGAGAAGTGTAGCCAGTTCGAACGTGCGCGGTTGGGTGTTGCTGTGATGAAACCAGCCCGTATCCGAGGCCAGGGCGACGAACAACGCGCGGGCGATCGCCGCAGTCATGGCCACGTCCAACGCGCTAATCGCTTCCCAAGCCAGACGACCTGTGGCCTCCACACTGGTATCCACTAGACGTATTGCCCCGAGCTCGTCTTGTGTCTGATGGTGATCAATTACCACCTTGGGGCTCGGTTGCTGCCGTACGGCTTCTGCTAATGTTCCTAACTGCTGCCATGTCCCCGTGTCAGCGATAACCAGCAAGTCGGCTCGACGCAGCCATTCTGGAATGGCACTACCCGTGGATACACTCACCCAGCAACCTTCCTCGTCGAGAAAACGGTACCGGTCAGGAATACTACCCGGCACGAACACCTGCGCTTGCTTTCCCAAGGCAACGAGAGCCAACCGCAGGGCTTCACACGAACCTAAGCCATCGCCATCAGGGCGTACGTGAGTTATCAAAGCGATTTGCCGTGCAGCTTGTACCAGACCACGCCATTGCTTCCAATCCAGCATTTTCTCGACCCGCGAGGTTAGAGGTTTATCATTCTTACTTGGTCAAGGGACAGACACAGAGAGACTCTGGGCGACTATCTGCTGATCGCCAATGCGAACAATAGTTGCATCGCAGCAGCGTAAGCTGATTCGATCTCCCATTCAGAGCGGATAGGGCCAATAGGTCGCTAATAGCCACACGATAGGTAATCCTGCTAGCCCCATCAACACCAATCCGGCTGTCCAGCTTCGCAGGGTTTCGGTTTCGCTCAGGTAAGCCGCCCGGCAAACCACCCAGAAGCCACTATCGTTCATCCACGACCCGATCTTCGAGCCGCAGCCGATGGCCAGCACGAGGTAGATGGGATGATAGC
>BEIM01000071.1 GCA_002898995.1 bacterium HR36 | reverse complement strand
GGGCGAGAATGGAGTCAAAGCTGGCAAAGGCGAGGGTGGTGAGAAAAAACGTCAGGATGGGCAACGCGGTGGCCCGGCGGGAAAGAGCAGTTTTCCAAGCTTCGGTGGGCCACCAATCCCGGGCAGCGGAGACACCCGGCTGCCGCGTTTCCGGCATGACGAACCAAGCGAGCAGCAGGGCGAGGAACGAGAGCCCAGAAGCCACTGACCCCGGAACGATGCTCGGCTCGTCACCTTCCCGTGCCAGCGACAAGGCGCCGATCGCTGGGCCAATGGTAAAGCCGATGCCGAAAGCCATGCCAATCAAGGCCATGCCCGCCGCTCGCTGTTCGGGCGGGGTGCAGTCGGCGACCACCGCCTGGGCAGTGCCGATGGTCGCCCCGCAAACGCCTGCGCCAATTCGCGCCACGAATAACAGGGCCACGCTCCGCCACCGCGAGGCCAGCGCGAACAGCGCGTAGAAAACCACCGAACCGAGCAAACCCACCAGCAGGATAGGTCGGCGTCCCAGACGATCAGAAGCTCGGCCCCACAAAGGGGCAAACAGAAACTGCATGGCTGAAAAAGAAGCCATCAACGTGCCAATGAGCACGTTACGAGTCAACGTGGGATAATCAGGCATGAGCCGATCGGCATACACCGGTAACAGCGGCAACACCAGGCCAAAGCCCAACAGGTCAATGGCCACCGTTAAAAAAGCCACCACGATCGGCATAGGACGCCGCAGATTCATGCCCTTCTCCATTCCTGCATCGGTCGCGGGGTCAGTGCAAGGGGCGAATAGTCAGCCAGTTTGTGTTGAGGAATGCCGACGATTCGTTAGAATATAAAGACCAAGGACTAAAGCACCCCTGGTGCCAGAAACCGAACCAGCTAAGGGTGGGCAGTTGTTGGAGAAAGCCAGCGCCATGAACAATGCCGGGCCAACTACGCGACGAGTGACGTTTCAGGTGATAGACGGGGTGGATAAGGGGCGAGTTTTCCCCAACCTGCCGACTCCGTTTACCATTGGTCGGGAAGAAGGCAATTTGATTTGCCTGAACGATGAGCGTGTTAGCCGTTGCCATCTCAAGGTAATCCAAGACGGAGGAGACGTCATCATCATAGATTGTGGCAGTACGAACGGAACGATAGTCAACGGCAAGCCAGTAACGGTAAGTCGGCTGGAGATTGGTGACTGTATTCGCATTGGTCGCACGTCGTTGCTGTTTGGCTCACCGAAGGAAGTGGCCCAACTGATCGAACAAGCCCGAGGCCAACGCTTGCCCTGTCCCAAACTGGAGTATGCCGGGGAACGAACCCCGCGGGTACCAGCAGGGCATATCCCTGAAGAGCCTGTGTCCATCCAGTTGTCGGAGGAGCAAGCTGTCGAATTATGCCGCCTGCTGATGGAGCGATCCGATTCGCCGCCGCCGCCACCGAGACGGCTTTCCCCGCAGCAGGCAGCACGCTTGGTTGGGTTTCTGGAGTTGATGCACGAACGACTGGCGCAGTGCTCGCGCGAAGCCTTGGATCACCTGGAGTTGAAAAACTACACGCTGATTCCGCGGCATGCCTGGCTGGATTTGCTTGACCTGCATTTCGTGCTCGCTCGCTACATTCGCGCCCTTGCTCAGGCCGACGACTGACAAGCTTCGTTTTGAGCACGGCATCTGTGTAGCAGACGAAAGTTTTGCCAGGCTTGCCGATTTTGCTTGACAGGCAAACTTCTATGCCCTAAACTAAACTCGGCATCGGCGGCAAAGCCACGCTCGCTTTGCACTGGGTACTTAGGTGCCCCGCCGATGTTTGACGCCAAGCCCATAGCCCTGGAAGTGGAGTGAGCCTGGCAGACCCCGTCTGTTCTGCAGGGCTGCTCCCCAACCCCAGCATTACCGCCGCGACGCGGTCTCAGGGCGAAAACGGGGGAAGCCATGTCAGGCCTGCAGGCCGAATTTCTTCGGCTGCGCTGGGACGGATGGCTGGCGCTGGGACGTTATCAAAGTCCACCCGGCGCTGGCCCTGCGCGATTCGGGAACCTTGTGCGGGGGTTGCCCCTCACCCCTGGCCTGCGGCGCGTGCTGTTGGTTGGCACGGAGGTTCGATGCCTGCCGCACAGCGGTGGCTATAAGCCCGCCGTGCAACAGAAAGCAGGCTGCATTGGAGCTTTCTCCCCGCCCTAGCTGCCGTGAGGTCCTGGCATGCTCAGGCATCATTATGTGCTGATCGCCAATGACCAGCAACTCGCTAGTGCCGTCTTAGAGGAATTGCGGCGCTACGGAGGCACGCTAGGCAAGGACGAGCCTGGTGCGGGGGTACAACCGTGGAAGCGTCTCTCCTGGCAGGAAGCGCCCCAGGTGCTCCAGCTGTGGCAAGCCAGTCTGATCTTGGGTGTCACGCACCCTAACGAACTTCCAGTCGCCCGCCGCATCGTTCAGGAATTGACCCTGCGGCGATTGCCTTTCGTCGTGGTGATCCTGGCGAATCCCGAATTTTACGAAGAAGCGCAGTCCTGGTTTCACGGCGAGCGTATGCCTGCCTCTTTCCAGAGCCGGTTTGGAGTACGCACGTTACTGTGGCCCAGGGATTTGGCGGGCCTGATCCCGTCGCTGCGGGTGCGCCTGGAACATCCCAGGGCCAGTGAACTGGTTCGCTATCCTGAAGGTAGCTTGGAACTGGAAATCGCTTTACGCTTGGCTCCCTATACCCCTTCGCTCCTGCCATTGGTAGAAAAGCTAGCCTTAGCCGCTCGCCACGATGTCACCGTCTTACTTACTGGGGAAACTGGCACGGGCAAGACATATTTGGCACGCCTGATCCACGACTTTTCTCCACGCCGCAAAGAACGGTTCCTTATCGTCCCGTGCGGTGCCCTGTCGCCAAACCTCATTGAAAGCGAGCTTTTCGGCCATGTCAAAGGGGCGTTTACGGGTGCTGATCGCAACCGTCAGGGCAAATTCGCCGCGGCTGGCCAGGGTACGCTGCTGTTGGACGAAATTGATGCCTTACCCCTGGAACAGCAAGCCAACTTGCTCCGCGTCGTCGAAACGGGCGAATTCGAGCCGGTCGGTAGTAACGAAACGCATAAGAGCCAGTGCCGGCTTATTGTGGCCAGCAACCGCAATTTACGGGAAGAAGTCGAACGCGGGCGTTTCCGTGAGGATTTGTACTATCGGTTGAATGTCATGTCGTTCCATCTGCCGCCGTTGCGTGAACGCTTGGAAGACATTGAGCCACTAGTGCGAAACATGGCTGCCCGCTTTTGCGCACGCTTCCATAAGGAGTTGTTCGACATCAGTGCGGAAGCCCTCTCGATGCTGGAGACTTACCACTGGCCCGGGAATGTTCGCGAGCTGGAGAATGCCATCCAGCATGCTGTTTTGGTCAGCCGCGGTCCCGTTCTGCTCCCCGAACACTTACCTGATGCCATCCGGCAGCATGCCCAAGCGCAACGCACGAATGGCCAGCACCTGGAAGGCCGCGATGGTCTCAGTTACAACCGCGAACTCCTGGAACGCACCATTATTCTGCGGGCTTTGTCGCAGCACGGTTTCAGCCGCACCCGGGCTGCTCACGAATTAGGCATCAGTCGGGTTACGCTGTACAAGAAAATGAAGAAGTATGGTTTGCTGGCGCCGCCGGTTAGCCCCTCGAGCGAATCGTGAGCTGCGGCTGTTAGGGTCTGACGTTGTCCGCGAAACCTCGACCGGCTCTCGGCCGAGCGGGCGCCAGCTTGTACAATGAATCAAAACCTGCCTGGCAGCATGGTAGCAGTCCGGCCCAACCGCGCTGTGTCAAGGTAGTCCCCGCTTACTTTTTCCGAGACGACTGGCTCGACCTGGATGAGAGCACTCGCGGAGGATGGAGGCATGGCGAACCGAACCAAGACGCAATTCCACTGGATCAAAATATGGTGTGTCACAGTGCTGGCGGGGGGCCTAGTTGCCTACTGGTTAACACCGGAAAGTGGCGGGCCTAAGCCCGCGGTGCACGCCGTTTACGCCCAGACGGAGCCGCGACCCGTGCCCGGGCAGAAAGCACGTATTCCAGCTCCCGAATTGGAAGGCGGCGTGGAATGGCTCAACACCGCGGGCCCCATTCGTTTGCGCGACCTCCGCGGTAAGATTGTCCTGCTCGATTTCTGGACCTATTGCTGCATCAACTGCATCCACGTCCTGCCCGATCTGGCCCGGCTGGAGAAAAAATATGCCAATCAACTCGTCGTTATCGGCGTGCACTCGGCCAAGTTCGATGCTGAGAAGGACTCCAAGAACATCCGCGAGGCGATTCTCCGTTACGGCATCGAACATCCCGTGGTCAATGATGCCCATCGCCGTATCTGGAAAGCGTACCGTGTTATAGCCTGGCCCACGTTCTTTTTGATCGATCCCGAAGGTTACATTGTCGGGCGGGCTTCGGGCGAAGGACTGGGGCAGGTACTCGACGCCGCCATCGCTGAACTAATCGAGGAACACCGGGCTCGCAAAACACTCAACGAGCAACCCATCCGTTTCGATTTGGAAAAATTTCGCAAGCGGCACCAGACGCCGCTTTATTTTCCCGGCAAAGTGTTGGCGGACTTGACGACGCAGCGCCTGTTCATCGCTGATAGCTCGCATCACCGCTTAGTCATCACCGATTGGCAAGGCAAGGTCCTCGCTGTAGCGGGCACGGGCGAACCTGGCTGGCAGGATGGGCCTTTCGACAAAGCCCAGTTTAACGACCCGCAAGGCATGGCGCTGGACGGCGACAAACTTTATGTAGCCGACCGCAAGAATCATCTCATCCGCGTGCTCGACCTGCCGCGCCAGCAGGTAAGTACTCTCGCCGGTACAGGCCAGCAGAGTCACGATCGCCGCGCTGCCGGCAAGCCGCGCGAAGTCGGCCTGAACAGTCCCTGGGATCTGCTCTTGGTTGGCCGCTCGCTTTACATTGCCATGGCGGGGCATCATCAGATCTGGAAGCTCGATTTGCAACAGGATCACTTAGCCGCCTACTCTGGCAGTGGCATGGAAGAGATCCTAGACGGGAGTCTGGCCGTCAGCGCCTTTGCGCAGCCAAGCGGGCTAGCGACGGATGGGCGCTGGCTCTATGTTGCCGATAGTGAAACCAGTAGTATTCGCGCTGTTTCCCTTCCCCCGGCAGGCTTACGACCGCCGATCCCCGGCGAACCGAATCGCGGCGAGGTACGCACCATAGTGGGGATGGGACTTTTTGAATTTGGCGACCGCGATGGTCAGGGCAAAGCCGTTCGCTTGCAGCATCCGCTTGGTCTCGCTTACCATAAGGGATATCTGTACATCGCCGACACCTACAACAACAAAATCAAAATCCTCGACCCGGGCAAACAGACTTGTCGCACCTTCCTTGGGGAACGCACGCCGGGCAACTCCGATGATCCCCCGCGTTTCGACGAACCCGGTGGCATTTCCATCGCAGGCGACTGGCTCTTTGTGGCCGACACGAACAATCACGCCATCCGCGTCGTAAACTTGCAAACCAAGCAGGTACGCACCTTGCGGCTCGAAGGACTAAACCCACCCACGCCCCCGCCGCCACCGAAGCGGCCTTTCTTTCCCGAACCGGCCGTGGTCAGGGGCGCACCACAGGAAATCGCCTCCAGCGGCGCGATTGACGTACATGGCTCGCTGGCAATCGCCGCGGGGCAAAAACTTGTCGCCGGCTCGCCCATGCCTTGCCTTGTCGAGGCTTTCCAGGATAACCGCTCTCTCTGGGAAGAGGTACCGCGCCTCGAGGCCGATATCGGGCGTGCCGCGTTTCGCCTCAGTCTGGCTGCGGATAAACTGGCCCAGGCTGATTTGCTGCGTATCACCGTGGGCTATTTTACTTGCCCCGAAAAAAGCACCGGCGTGTGCTTGATGCAGGCCATCCGCTGGGACATTCCTGTCCAGCCCAAAGCGGATTCACAGCGACGCACCCTCACTTTAGTACCACCCGCCACGGCCGTAAAAAAGGTCCCGTGATTTCGACTAATTGACGCACTGCCATGCCTTCCGCTCTGGCCTCTGCTCTAATCGGCACCTCCCGCAAGGGCTGCGCTTGTCAGGTAGCCTGCCCGCTACCAGAGTCCGCGGCGGATGCCCTGGCTGAAAATACTTGCCGCTGCCGACACCGGTCGGGCTACCGGCTGCTAGGCATCTTGGTTGCAGCCGGACTGATGCTGAGTAGTCTTCCACTGGTGGGGCAGGAACCGGTGGACGAAATCGCTGAGTTTTTCCGCGAACCGCAAACTGCCAGCGTCACCGTGCCGCTCAAAGGAGCGTTTGCCCAGGCGGTCGAGGAGTTGCGCGTTGCCATCTTCCCCGATCA
Source organism: bacterium HR36 (assembly GCA_002898995.1). Taxonomy (GTDB): domain Bacteria; phylum Planctomycetota; class Planctomycetia; order Gemmatales; family HRBIN36; genus HRBIN36. The sequence goes on along the minus strand of BEIM01000071.1, from coordinate 4,913 downwards.
CCCACGGCGGGGCGAGGTGGTGCACTTGCAAATCCACATCCGCTTGAAACCCGGCTGGATGACCTATCCGCTCAAACAACAGGAGGCGGAGTTGGCCAACGTCGTCAATCAGTTGGAATTGCCCGACACCAGTGTGCTGGTGCCGGCGAAAGAGTGGGAAGCACCGACACCGCTAGTCGTCGAGGAAGGCCCATACCGCAAGCATTACTACAAGGACGGGGTCACATTCAGCCGCACCTTGATAGTTCGGCCGGAAACGCGGCCTGGGAGTTATGCTTTGCCCGTGCACGGGCGCATACTGGTGTGTGTCAAACAAGGTAACCAGGAACGCTGTTTGCCGCCAGAAAAGTTTGCTGTCCAGGTGCCGCTGCTCATCGTGCCCACGACCGTCGAGGTTCCTCCGGAATTGCGATCGGCCTTGGACAGGCCAGCAGGCAGCGCCGACGCTAGCCTTAGCGAACAACCTGGGAAGGACGGTCAGCCTTTCCGCGCTACGCGAGAGAACGTGTTGCAACGCGGCTTGCTCGCCTTCATTCTCAGCGGCATGTTCTGGGGACTGGTGTCGCTGGCCACGCCGTGTGTCTTCCCGATGATTCCGATTACCGTCAGCTTTTTCCTCAAGCAGGCCGAGAGGGAACACCACCGTCCTGTGTTCTTCGCGTTGGTGTATAGCGGGACGATTGTCCTGGTATTGACGGCAGGGGCACTGCTGCTGCTCGGTTTCTTCCAGGCAGCGATTCAGCACTGGCTGACCAACGTGCTGATCGGCGGGCTGTTTGTCTACTTTGCCCTGAGTTTGTTTGGCTGGTACGAGATCCAGCTCCCGGCCAGCCTGGCGCGGTTTACTTCGGCCCGCGAAGCGCGAGGCGGAGTAATGGGCGTGGTGTTCATGGCTTTGACGTTCACCATCATCAGTTTCGCCTGTGTGGCGCCGTTTCTCGGCGGATTTGCGGGATTGGCACCGTCGTTGGGCAACATTGTCGCCATGCTGCGCCAAGGCGAATTGGGACAACTCGTGTGGATTCTGCTCATCCTGCTGGCCGGAGGGCTGGCCTTTTCCGTCACTTTCGCTTCCCCCTTCTTCTTGCTCGCATTGTTCCCGACCATGCTGAAAGCCTTGCCCAAGAGCGGCAACTGGATGAATACCGTGAAGGTCGTGATGGGTTTTTTGGAACTGGCGGCGGCTCTGAAGTTTCTCCGTGCCGGCGAAAAGCTCCTGCTGGGCGATGCCGTGCTGCTCACATTCGACTTTGTGTTAGGTAGCTATGTCGCCATCGCGGCCGCCTGCGGGTTGTACTTGCTCGGCCTATTCCGATTACCCCACGATGAGGCGGAAAACGCCCATATCGGCGTGCCGCGGTTGCTGTTTGGTCTGGCATTCCTGACGCTCGCGGCTTATCTTTTGCCAGGCCTGCATCAAACGCCAACCCCGGCCAATAACAATGCCGACAACCATGCTCGTGTGCTGCGTGTCCGCCCTAAAGGAGCTGTTTTTGCCTGGCTCGAATCCTTTCTCCTTCCCGATGCAGCTGCCGACGAAGGTTTAGGCAGCATACACCGTGGCGTGGAATTGGCGCTGCAACGCAAGCAACGCATCTTCCTCAATTTCACTGGCGACACCTGAACCAATTGCAAGATTAACGAGAACAGTGTGTTCTCGCTGCCCGAAGTGCAAAAACGTCTCCAGCAATACCTCCAGGTGCATCTGTACACCGACGTGGTGCCCCCAGCTTTTCAGCCATCCACGCCACCCGAATGGAACCGCGATTTTCAGTGGAATGTCTTTGGCGATGCGCAGCTCCCACTTTACGTAATTCTCGACCCGGTCAGCGAGCGCCAGGCACGAGTCGTGCGGGTGTACAACGAAGGCAAGATAAACGACCTGGCCGCGTTCATCCAATTTCTTGAAACCGGCCTGACCGCGCCGGGCGTGCGCATCATCGACATTCCACCGCCGCCTGCAGTGCGATGAAAATTTGCCACCTGGAGACGGTAAAGCATGCTTGAAGCATGACCCTCCTTCCCCGCGAGCTGGGGGCGCGATGCAGCTTTTACCATGGGTAGCCGAGGCTGCGAGAGGTCTTTTCGCTGGAATCTATCGGCTTTACAGCACGCGTCGCTCGGCCGCTCCAGAAGCGTTCTCATCAGCTAGCTACAGCGTTCACTTTCGCACTTGCGCAAATGACCCCCCCAATCCCATTAGGCTTACGCCACTGCTCTTGTTGGTGGCCGCGACCGGTACGCAAAATGCGACATATCTCCGCTACAGGTGCGCTCGAGGGCTCTCCCACATTCACACCTTCAAACACCAGCACAACGGCTCCAGCGTCGTCTGTGCTACAGGTGCACACGAGGGCTTTCCCGCATTCACACCGACCGATGAAAGAGACCAACGTGTGGTCACGATGCGCTAACGGGCTAGTCGGCGGTTGAGAATCATTCGGTACAGGAATCGGGCCAGGTCTTCGTTGGCCGGTGTTACCTCGCGCACCAGGGAGCGGTCCTTTTCTTCCGAAGCCTCAGCGGTTGAGGATTGCTTGCAACCGGGTTATGGCACCTTTTGGCATGGTGTTCCGGGTGGGAGGCGGTGCCTCGTGCTCGCAGCTGGACGTGATGTCCTGAAAGCGGCATACGTCAAAATGGCAAGCATCACCGCGACTGCTCGGTCGGCTCAGCAACATTAGTGTGGGCCATGTTGGCACCCAGCGTGAACCAGCCAGTGTACTTGCGGTCACCCGTGTTTACGCACACGACGCGCCCATCCGCAGTGCTGACATAAATATGTCCATCGTAGAGCACTGGCTGGCTGCGAATAGGGGCGCCGACTTGATAACGTTTCACTATCTGACCGTTTTCCGGATCTACCTGCAAAACCTCACCGCTAACGGTGGCAAGAAAAATTTGCCCACCCGCAGCGACAGGCGGGCCCGCTAAGTGTCCACCCTCATGGTGCAGATCACCGGGTACTTCTACTTGCCATTGCGTCTTACCGTCTTGGCTATCGACACACACCAACATATTGCCCATATTGCTGTATAACTTGCCTTGATAAGGTAAAATGCGAGAGCCTAGATAGTTTTGCAAAGCAAAGACGGCACTCTGTCCAATATTAGCTTTCGCCGCCATGAAGTTAGCCGCAGCAGGGGGAGCCGCAAAGCCGTTAGCTTGATCGAGCAGCAGACTCATCTTAGCGTAGGCTGTTTGTTCTTGCACGTTGGCGTCTAGATAGGGGGCAGGTCTCTTCGAGGCATGGAAGAAGACGGTACTATCCTTTGCGTTCTGTGCCAATATTTGTTCCGCAACGTTATTGGTGGCGTCAACGGTGCGCTGGGTGACTACCAGCTGATCTCGAAAGACCACGGGGGCAGAGGTAAAGCGACCAGAGCGAGCGCTGATGATGGCACCGTCTGTCTTACGAAACTGATACAACGTGCCCGCAAATGAAACGACCCACACATATTCGCCGACACAGACCGGTGCTGTCATAACATCACTATCTATCCAGCGCTGCCACCGGACTTGCCCCGTTCTGAGATCGAGGGCGACCAAAGCATGGGAAGCATTCGGAGGTGACTTATCTAGCCCCGACGCATGCCGTCCCTGAATAGGGTAAGAGGTAAAAACAATTCCGTCGCTAATGGCTGGGGTACTGGTAAGTGGGTCGCCCAGCCAATGCGACCACAGGTGCTTACCAGTGTCGGCATCTAGAGCAAAGAGGGTACAGGACTCAGTGTTGAAAACGACGATCTTATCGTTGCACACGGCGGACGACGGCCCATCGTCGCTAAGACTGGCCGCCCAGATCGGTTGACCCGTATGGGCATCGAAACAATAGTATTCGCGGCTCCGAAAACCCCCGCTGATGTACAATTTGCCCTCGTAAATCGTTGGTGTGGGAATAGGCGACCCCGAAGGAATATGGATAATGAAACCCTGGGAAGTTCGCTCGACTTTGACGTCGGTAAGTGCTCGGGGCTGAGCGTGGCCAGGACGAAAATCCTGAGGCGGACCCCCATATTGAGAAGAATTGGTTTCTCGTACCTGGGCTGTGATGTCCTCCCCCAACATAACGCCAGCAGCAAGGTCGAGCTTGGGCAGGCGCACATCAGGAGTAGGGCTAGATGACGTGGAACTGAGATCCGTCGGCTGCGCTAACGGGCCCTGCCCGGTTTGTGGCCGAGTTATGTACACGTAAGCCAGAAATGCCAGCCCCGCTAAGCAGAAAGCCACGACGCCTATGCTGAGCCACCGTGTCAGTGCTCTTTTCATGGCCTTCCTCCCCTGAACCATCGCGAATGTGACGCGGTAATGTCTTTCCTCTTATATGACGAATTGCGATTTTCAAGGGATTGGCATTTCCAACGAACCGCCGCACGGTACCTTTTGGCCACATAGGCCGACGTTCCAATTCCAGATTCCATAGTGTGTGCGCTACGTTGGCCGCTAACCTGAGCAGGTGGTGGATGTAACAGCTACTCCTCGCCGCTGCTATCTGCGATCCTAAAGCGAAAGTATTATCGCAACCACGGCGATAGCATCACCCGTCGCACCGCATTCGCAACGTTTCGGACCTCTTGTTGGTTACAATATTGGTGCGAACTATAGACTGGCTGAATCTTCTGACTCTGAATAGGCGTGTTGCGAAGTTTTGTTGACTTGAGTCGTAAGGATATGCAGGAATGATGCGAGGTGGGTGACAGCGGGGGTCAATTCGCGCACCAGGGAGCGATCTAGTTTGCTCATTTTCCAGACCGGCGGTGATGCGCGGTTGTCTGGAAGCAATTCGTCATTATTGGGCGCAGAGAAAATCTCGGCCAAGACCTTACCGCGGAGCCCGATTTTTTCGAGAGCTTCATACCAGCCATCCCGACAGTAGCGGCAATGTTCACAGTTCACCAGAAGGAATCCGTCCA